>DATMMB010000231.1:0-13901 GCA_035569895.1 Solirubrobacteraceae bacterium
CGGCGCCGAACTCGCTGATGATCTGCACCTTGCCGGGGAACGCGGCGTTCATCGCCGAGAGGCGCCGCTCGATCAGCGCGCGCAGCTTCGCGGGCTTGTCGCGCAGGCCCTCGTACCAGCCCGAGTAGTCGGTCTCCGACACCGCGTCGACGTCGTTGTACAGCGGGGCGACGTGGCCGGGGTGGGGGGGGTGCTCGCCCCACACGTCCACCGCCACCATCCGCCCGGGGTCGTAGGCGTGCAGCCAACTCGCCATCGCTTCCACGTACTGCGCCTGCCCGCCCGGGTGGCCGTTGCCGGCCATCTCGTTGGTGAGGTTCCAGGCGATGATCGAGGGGTGCAGCTGGTCGGCCTGCACGGCGGTGCGCACCGCTTCGCGCGCCCGTTCGGCCAGCTGCGGCGTGACCCCGGTCCAGTTGCCGGAGGGCTCGACCGGGCCGACGCCCTGCCACACGAGGATCCCGGCGGCGTCGAGGCGTTCCAGCAAGCTCGCCGGCAGCGGGTGCTGGCTGCGCGTGGCGTTGGCGCCGATCGCCTGCAGCTCCTGCACGATCGTCTGCTCTTCGGCGGCGCCCAGCGCGTCGCCGCGGCCGGGCGCTTCGGTGATGATCGAGGCGCCGTGCAGCTGCAGCGGCTGGCCGTTGAGGTACATCTTGCCCGCGCTCCAGGTGAGCTGGCGCAACCCCACGCGCGCGGCGTAGCTGCTCTCGTTCGGGATCGCCAGCGACAGTTCGTAGAGGTTGGGGCTGCCAGGTGCCCACAGCGCCGGGGCGGGGACGGCGGCGGTGGCGGTCATCGTCACGGTCTGTTCGGAGCCGAGGAGCTGCGGGGCGAAGGTGAGCGGGATCGTCTGCCCGGGACGCGAGAGCGTGCCTTCCGGGGCGAGCGTGCGCGCCGGCCCGTTGTTGCGGACGGCGACGCCGATCTGCACGGTCGCCTGCGATGAAATGGAATCCCGCCCGCCCGCGCCGGGGGTGAGCGTCGTCTGGATCGTCGGGTTCAACAATTCGCTCGCGGCGATCTCGCGCATGGTGACGGGGCCGTCGAGCCCGCCGAAGTTGAACCACGCGCGGTAGAAGCCTTCGTTGGTTTGCAGCAGCGGGTCGCGCCAGTCGACTCGCACGACGAGCGTGTGCACGCCGGCCGCCAACGCATCGCGGAATTCGAACGGCAGGTAGAAGCCGACGTGCGACCCGAGCGGGCGCCCGTCCACCCACGCTTCGGCGAGGTAGTTGGCGGACTGGAATTCCAGCGCGTAGGTGCCGGACGTGGGTGCCGTGAAGCTGGTGCGATACCACGCCACCCCGCCTTCGTAGCGGGCCACCGCGCCGCGCCCTTTGATCGGCGCCGGGTTGGCGGCGTTGGGCACGCTCACCGGCACCCCGCCAAAGCCGCCGCTCGACCAGCCGCGCAGCTGGCCGAGGTTCTGGGGATCTTGCTGCAACGTCCAGGTGGTGAGCGCCACCCGCCCGCCCGGGCCTTCGCCGAGGCCGCCGTCGATTTCGCCGGCGGGCGCCTGTGCGGCACGCGCGCTCGGACCGTCAAGGGACGGGCCGCCGGCCGCCGCCGGCGCGCCCTGGGCGGTTGGTGGGGCCGCCGCGCCTCGGGCGGCTCGCGCCGGTG
Source organism: Solirubrobacteraceae bacterium (assembly GCA_035569895.1). GTDB lineage: Bacteria > Actinomycetota > Thermoleophilia > Solirubrobacterales > Solirubrobacteraceae > Palsa-744. The sequence goes on from DATMMB010000231.1 coordinate 1,624, forward strand.
AGCCGGGGAGGGCGTTGGCGCTCGCCGTGCCCGGGCCGTCGAGGCCGGCGCGGCTGATGGGCGCCGCCACGGCCAGCACCAGCAGGGCGGTCAGGCCCGCGATCGTTCTCTTGCCGGGGACGCCGCTGGACACGCCCGTCCATTGTGACGCGCGGGCGCGCCGGGCTCGCAGGTTGCGTTGCGCGCCGCGAGCATCCCCGCCAGCAGCCGCCGCGCGCCGTGCTTGGCGAGCGGCTCGTTGAGGTTGCCGCACTTCGGCGACTGCACGCACGAGGGGCAGCCCGCGCGGCAGGGGCACTCGGCGATCAGGCGGTGGGCGTCGCGGCAGAGCTCGTCGAAGCGCAGGAAGGCGGCGCGCGTGAGCCCGACGCCGCCGGGGTGGCCGTCGTAGATGAAGATCGTCGGCACGCCGGTCTGCGGGTGCAGGTTGGTGGACAGCCCGCCGATGTCCCAGCGGTCGCACATCGCGATCAGCGGCAGCACCGCGATCTGCGCGTGCTCGGCGGCGTGCAGGGCGCCCAGCAGCGAATCGTCGCGGAGGTCCTCGCCGGCGGGCAGGAAGGCGTCGAGCACCTCGGGGGGCAGCTCAAACCACAGAGCCTGCGTGGAGAACGAGGTTTCCGGGAGATCGAGCGAGACGAGGTCGATCTGGCCGTGATCGGAGAGGCGGCGGCGCTGGTAGGCGAGCACGGTGTCGCTGACCGACACCTCCCCGAACGAGAGCGTTACGCCGAGCGCCTCGCGGCGGTCGAGCACGCGCTCGATCGTCGTGTCGGTCTCCCGCTTGGGCTGGGTGTACCAGTCGCCGTCGAACGGTGCCACCAGCGCCCGGCGGCGCTCCAAGTCGAGCTGCTCCACCTCGTAGGAGCGGCCGAGGTGCAGGTAGATCGCGCCCTGGTGCACGGTGGAGAAGGCGCGGGCGGCCTCGGTGGTGCCGAGCAGCTCGCCCGAGGAGGCGTCGACGATCGCGAAGCTGTCCGGGGAGGCCGAGCGCAGCGAGACGTCACCGGCGGGGTAAAGATCGGCGCGCCGCGGCACATACCCGGCTGGGTGGGCGCCGACCCGGCGGCGCAGCTGGCCGCGGTGGAGCAGCATCTCCGCGTACGCCTCCCAGCGCGGCCCGAGAATCTCGGCATCGGCGCCCGACAGCGGCCCCTCGTAAGCGGCGCACAGGAGATGGGCGAGGTGGATCTGCAGGCTCTCGTGGTCGAGGATCGCCGCCTCGACGGAGCGCTCCAGGAACTCGGAGGGGTGGCGGCAGAAGAACTGGTCGAGCGCGTCCTCGCCGGCGACGTACACCGCGAGGCCGCGCCCGCGCCGCCCGGCGCGCCCCCACATCTGGCGCAGCGAGGCGATGGTGCCGGGAAACGTGACGACCACGGCGGCGTCGAGCTCGCCGATGTCGATCCCCAGCTCCAACGCGTCGGTGGTGATCACCGCGCGCAGCTCGCCGCGCATCAGGCGGCCCTCCAGCTCGCGCCGCTGCTGGGGGGTGTAGCCGGCGCGGTAGGGCACGACGAGCTCGGCGAGGTCGGGCTCCTCCCGCAGCTCCTCGCGCACCAATCGCGACAGCAGCTCGACGCCCTTGCGCGACTTCATGAAGCAGATCGCGCGGGCGCCGTCGCGCACCAGCCGCGAAAGCAGCTCGGCGGCCTCGCCCAGCGCCGAGCGGCGCGTGCCGAGCGCGGCGTCGGTGAGCGGCGGGTTCCAGATCGCGGTGCGCCGCGCCGGCGCGGGCGCGCCATCCTCGTCGATCAACGCCATGCCTTCGAGGCCGGTGAGCCGCTCCGCCAGCTCGAGCGGGTTGGCGATCGTGGCGGAGGCGAGCAGGAAGCGCGGCGCGGTGCCGTAGGCGGCGGCGATGCGGCGCAGGCGACGGATCACGTTGGCGACGTGGGAGCCGAACACGCCGCGGTAGACGTGCGCCTCGTCGATCACCACCACCGCGAGGTTGGCGAAGAAGTTCGCCCACGAGTCGTGGTGGGGGAGGATGCCGACGTGGAGCATGTCGGGGTTGGTGAGCACCACGCCCGCGCGGCGGCGGATCTGCAGGCGCGCCTGCCGGGGGGTGTCGCCGTCGTAGATCGCCGGGCGCAGCCGCTCGCCGAGGCCGAAGCGGGCCAGCGCGCGGGCCTGGTCTTGCGCGAGCGCCTTCGTCGGGTAGAGGTAGAGCGCGCGCGCGTGCGGGTCGCGGCAGAGCACCTCCAGCGTGGGCAGGTTGAAGCACAGCGACTTGCCCGAGGCGGTGCCGGTGGTGACGATCGCCGGTCCCTCCCAGGCGGCCTGCAAAGCGCGCGCCTGGTGGGAGTACAGCCGCTCGATGCCGGCGCGGTGAAGCGCGGCGAGCACGTCGGGGTGCAGGTCGTCGGGGATCTCCGCGAACGCGCCGGCGCCGGCGCCCGCGAATGCCTCCCCCACCAGCCGTCCGTCGGCGCGAGCGTCGTCGAGCAGCGCGCTCCAGGGCTCGATCGTGCGCTCTATCGCCACCGGTTGCGATAGTAGAGCCGATGCGCGATCCGACCGATCGGCGTCCCGCGAACGGGCGCAACCTCCGGGAATTGCCAGGTGGACGCGAGCAGTGGCGGGCCGGCGACGGCGGTTGCCCTCCCGCCGAGGCGGTTGCCGAGCGCTGGGCGCGGACGCGCACGTTCCACCATTCGCGGTACACCGCGGAGCGGATCGCGCGCGAGCGCACGATGAGCGTTTCGGTGTGCGTGCCGGCGAAGGAGTGCGCGGGCACCGTGGGCAGGGTGGCGGCGGAGCTGGTGGGGCTGCGCGAGCGGGGCGCGATCGACGAGGTGGTGGTGGTGGACGCAGCCTCGCGCGACGGCACGGCGGCGGTGGCGCGGCGCGCCGGCGCGAGGGTGCTGCAGGAGGCGGAGCTGATGCCGCGGTTCGGGGAGGTGCTCGGCAAGGGCGACGCGATGTGGCGCGCGCTGTCGGCGACCGAAGGGGAGGTGGTGTGCTACCTCGACGCCGACACCGACGCCTTCGACTCCCACTTCGCGACGGGTGTGATCGGCTCGCTCGTGTGCGAGCAGGGGGTGGAATTCGTGAAGGGCTTCTACCGGCGGCCGCTCGCCCACGGCGAGATGCGGGTGCCCGACGGCGGCGGCAGGGTCAACCACCTGACGGCGCGCCCGGCGCTCGCGCTCTTCTACCCCGAGCTCGCCGCGGTGCGCCAGCCGCTCGCGGGGGAGGTGGCCGCCCGCCGCGAGCTCCTCGAACGGCTGCCGTTCGCGACCGGGTATGCGGTGGAGATCGCGATGTTGATCGACGTGTGGCGGGAGGTGGGGCTGGCGGGGATCGCGCAGGTGGACCTCGAGGAGCACCGCAATCGCAGCCAGCCGCTGCAGGCGCTCGTCCCGATGGCGCATACGGTGCTGGCGACGATCGCGCGGCGCTTGCAACGTGAAGGCCGGCTGGTGGAGCCGCCCGTGGGTGAGCAGGCGGCGGTCGCGGTGGATACGCGCGAGCCGGACGCGGACGGGGTGGACGCGGACGAGCGGCGAGCGCCCGAGCGCCCACCGCTGGCGAGCGTGAGGGTTGCGTGATGGGCGGGGAGGCGCACCGGCGATCCCACGACCACCATGCCGATGCTTCACAAAGTGAATTGGTGGGGTGTCCAAACAACACACACAACACCGACCCCGCCAACCGCGGCGCGCGGTGGCGATGACCCCCCGCTGCCTGTACCTCGATCTCGACGGCACGCTGCTCGGGAGAGGCGCCTCGCTGCTGCACGACGGCGAGGGCGAGGTCGCGATCGACGGCGTGCGGGCGGTGCAGGCGTGCCTGCGGGCGGGCGTCGAGGTGGTGTTGATGTCGGGCCGGCGCAAGGTGACGCTGGCCGAGGACGCGCGCCTGTTGGGCCAGCGCTCCTACATCTACGAGGCGGGGGCGTGCGTGGTGCTCGACGGCGAGGAGCACTGGTTGACCGGCGACATGCAGCCGGGCGAGGAGACGATCGCGCAGCAGATCGAGTGCTCGGGGGCGCCGGCGCTGCTGCTGGAGCACTACGCGGGGCGTTTGGAGCACCACGACCCGTGGCACGTGGACCGGGAAGTGTCGCACCTGTTCCGCGGCCTGGTGGACGCCGGCGAGGCCGACGCGCTGCTGGCGGCGCACGGGCACGAGGGGCTGCGGCTGGTGGACAATGGCGCGGTGAGCACCCGCTCGCCGGCGCTGGCCGCACTCGAGCAGGTGCGGGGCTACCACCTCGTGCCGGCGGGCGCATCGAAGGCGGGCGCGGTAGCGTTTCACCGCCGCGCGCGCGGATACGCCCGCGAGGAGACGTTCGCGATCGGCGACTCGCGCGAGGACCTCGCGTGCGCTGCGCACGTGCACACCTTCTGGCTGGTCGCCAACGCCCACCGGCACGACCCGACGATCACCGCGGCGATCGCCGCCCATGGGAACGCGCGCGTGTGCGAGGCGGCGCACGGAGCCGGCGTCTACGAGGCGGTGGTGAGCGCTTTGATGGAGCGGTAGGAGGGGATCATCCGCGCGTCCTGACGCGTTGGTCGCGCCGGGCGAGGCGGGGGCATCCTTGCCCCCGCCGCCGCTGCGAAAGAGGGAAGGCGCCCGACGAATGTGTCGCACCTGCGCCTTGTGGTTGTGGACGAATGTGGCACGCTTGCGATTGCATCCGCATGTCCCTACAACGACCGCAACCGGCTGACCGGCGTCAGCGCTTGTGGGCGCTCAGGAGTCGATGATGCCGGCGCGCCTCTCCTCCTCGTAGAGGCGCTCGACGACGAACTCCTTCAGGAGCGTCTGGTAGCCCGTGTTGTGGAGGGTGGCGAGCGTCTTCAGCCGCCGCAGCGTGAACTGGTCGAAGCGGACCGCGACGGGGATCGTGCGGCCGGGACGCACCGCGTCCTGCATTTTCATGATCTTCTCGCGTCGGAGCTCCTGCTCGTGGAACTCGTCGGGGTCGAAGCGCAAGCCGAACGGCATGCCGTCGTCGGTCTTGGGTTTGGTCGTGGCGGGTCGGGCTGTGGCGGGAACCGACTTCGCGCTCGGCTTGTCTGCTGGTGGCATGGCCCATCTCCTTCCAAGGTCCACCACCGACCGGTGCGTGTAACTATCGTATATGCACGAGAGGTGGTGTGGGTACTCTCTTTTTAAAACATGTGCGCCATCGTCTATACATCCCTCAAGGCAAATACGATTGCAAACACCTTTTAAAAAGAGAGTAACAACACGCGCCCTTCACGTTGCGACACGCCCCGGCGATCGGGTGCCGCTACCACTCGGGCTTCCGACACGCCGCGGCGATCGGTGCCCTCCCACTCAGGCTCCCAACGCCCTGCGCCACAGCCGCCGCCAGAAGCCCGGCTGCGGTCGCCGCCGCCAGCGCGCGGGGGGCGGGACGGTGGCGCGCACGAGCGCGACCCACTCCGCCAGCGGCAGCTCCCCGGCGATCAGCCGGCCAAGCGCGGAGGTGATCGGCGCGCGCGCGCCCACCGTCGCCGAGGTTGCCCGCCCCGCTGCTCGCGCGCCCCGCTCGGATGCTGCTCCCGCGGAGCCCGCGTCTTCGCCGCGTTCGAGCGCCCGCGCGAGCAGCGGCACCGACTGCAGCGCCTCGACCGCCTGGCCGATGCGGGCCGGGATCTCCGCCGCCGGCACGCCCGCCGCGAGCAGCTCGCCGGCGCGGCGGTTGCGGCTCTCCGGCGCGAGCGCGGTCGCCACCAAATCGCCGGTGCCTGCGAGGCCGATCATCGACTCCGGGCGCGCGCCGAGCCGCTCGGCGTGGCGCCACACCTCGGCGAAGATGTGACCGGCGGCGGCACCGGCGGCGTTGAGGCCCTGCGCCACCGTCGCGCCGGAGGCGAGCGCCGCCGCGTTCTTGGCGGCGCCCGCAAGCTCCACCCCGAGCGGGTCGTCGGAGCGCTCGCACACCACCCCCGCGCGCGTGAGCATCTGCGCGAGCGCACGCGCCAGCTCCTCGTCGTGCGCGGCCGCCACCAGGCCGGCGCCGGCGTGCACCATCTCCTGGGCGTGCGCCGGCCCGCCGAGGCAGGCGACACGCTCGACGCCGAACGCCGTGCCGAGCACGCTGCTCGGCGGCGCCCCGTCTGGAGGGACGAGCCCCTTGGCAACCGACACCACCGCCGCGCGCCGCCCGAGGCCCGCCTCGCGCAGCCCGGCGGCGAGGAGCCCGAGCGCCTGCGAGGGCACCGCCAGGAACACGTAGTCGGCGCGCGCGACCCCGGCGCTCGCCGGCTCCACGCGCAGCCCCGCCGGCAGCTCCACGCCCGGGAGGTAGGTCCGGTTCTCGCGCTGCTCCCGCAGCATCCGCGCCTGCTCCTCGGTGCGTGTCTGCAGCGTGGTGCGCATCCCACCACGCGCCAGCAGCAGCGCGAGCGCGGTGCCGAACGAGCCCGCCCCGATCACCGTCGCCCGCTTGGTCCCCGGGGTCGGCAGCGTGCGCGCGCGCGGCGCGCGGAGCGCAGTGGCCTGCGTCCCTGGCGCCGGCGGCGGCGTGGGGGTAGGCTCACTCATCGGTGAGCGAGCCTAGTGGAAGGCGGCGATTGGCATTGACCACGATCGCGGTGGTGGGTGTGTGGGAGCGGGCCCCGCGTGGGCGCGCCGGCCCGCCACCTCCCTTCGGATCGGGGAGGTGGGCTCCACGGTGAACGACGCCGTCGCGTGGCGCAACTGGACAGGCGACCAGCGCTGCCGCCCGGCGGCGCTCGAGCGGCCCGGCTCGATCGCCGAGATCGCCGCGGCGCTGGAGCGCGCCGCCACGCACGACCAGCGCGTGCGGGTCGCCGGCGCAGGCCACTCGTTCACCGACATCGCGCTCACCGACGGGCGCCAGCTGAAACTCGACGGCATGAGCCGGCTGCTCGACGCCGACCGCGACAGCGGCCTCGTGCGCGTGCAGGGCGGCATCACGATCCGCGCGCTCAACGCCCGCCTGGCGGCGCTCGGGCTGGCGCTGGAGAACCTCGGCGACATCGACGCGCAGAGCATCGCCGGCGCGATCTCCACCGCCACGCACGGCACCGGCGCGAAGCTTCCCAACATCTCCGCACAGGTGGCGGCGCTCACGCTGGTGCTCGCCGACGGCTCGACGCTGCACTGCTCCGCGGAGGACCCCGAGCTGCTGCGCGCCGCGCGCGTCGGCCTCGGCGCGCTCGGCGTGATCGCCGAGGTGACGCTGCGCTGCGTGCCCGCCTTCACGCTGCGCGGGATCGACGCGCCGGCGCCGCTGCAGCAGACGCTCGAGCGCTTCGAGGAGCTCTCGCTCGCCAACGACCACTTCGAGCTCTACGTCTTCCCCCACACCGGCACCGCGCTCACGCGCACCAACAACCGCACGGAGGAGCAGCCGCGCCCGCGCAGCCGCAAAACCGCCTACCTCAACGACGTGCTGCTCACCAACCGCACCTTCGAGCTCTTCTGCCGCCTCGGCCGCCGCTGGCCCGCGCAGATCCCCCGCATCAACCGCGTCGTCACCCGCCTGGCGGGCACCAGCCGCCGCATCGATCGCTCCGACCGGATCTTCTCGAGCCCCCGGCTGGTGCGCTTCACCGAGATGGAGTACGCGCTGCCGCGCGAGCGCACCGTCGAGGCGGTGCGCTCGGTGCTGGAGACGGTCGCCACCCGCGCCCGCGGCGGCGGCCACCGCCGCGGCTTCGCCGTCCCCTTCCCGATCGAGGTGCGCACCGTCGCCGCCGACGACGCGCTGCTCTCGACCGCCGCCGGACGCGACAGCGGGTACGTCGCGGTGCACATGTTCGAGGGAATGGCGTGGGAGCCGTACTTCCGCGCCGTCGAGGATGTCATGCTCGACCTCGGCGGGCGCCCGCACTGGGGCAAGCGCCACTTCCAAACCGCCGCGACCCTGCGCGAGCGCTACCCGGAGTGGGAGCGCTTTCAGGCGGTGCGCCGGCGCCTGGACCCCGGTGGGCGCTTCGCCAATGCGTACGTCGAGCGACTATTAGGACCCGCCCACCCCGATGCGGCCGCGGCGGCGGGGTAGGATGCCCCGCCCCCGCCAGCCCCGTTCCTGCCGCCCGCCCGCGCGGATGCGCACCAAATGAGCGCGATTCCCGCCAGCGCCGCGCTCGAACGCCTGGAACGGGCGACCGCCGCGCTCGACCCGCCGTTCGCGGTGGTCGACCTCGACGCGTTCTGGGCCAACGCCGCCGACATGGAACGCCGCGCGGCGCCCAAGCCGATCCGTCTCGCCAGCAAGTCTGTCCGCTGTCGTGCGCTGCAGGAGCGCGTGCTCGCGCGGCCCGGCTTTCAGGGGACGCTCGCCTATACCTTGCCCGAGGCGCTATGGCTCGCCGCGCACGGGTTCGAAGACATCGTGGTCGCCTATCCGACCGCCGATCGCGGTGCGCTACGCGAGCTCGCGCGGCTCACCGCCGAGCGGCCGCACACGCGCATCGCGATCATGGTGGATGCGCTTGCCCAGCTCGACCTGCTCGACACCGCCCTGGCGTCCGCGCGAGCAACGCCCGCCCCTCTTCCTCCCCCTCTTTCACCCGCCCCTCCAACCTGTGCGCCTCGCGCCCCCGCCGCGCGCGGGGGTGTCGCGTCCCCCCCGGTGCGCGTATGCATCGAGCTCGACGCCGGGCTGTGGCTGCTCGGCGGGCGCCTGCGCATCGGCGCCAAGCGCTCCCCCGTGCACACCCCCGCGCAGGCCGCCGCGCTCGCCCGCGCGATCGTCGCCCGCGAGGGGGTGAAGCTCGTCGGGATGATGGCCTACGAGGCGCAGATCGCGGGCGTCGGCGATCGGGTCGATCGCCGCGCCCCCCGCCCTGGGCTCGCCGGCGGCTGGGCCCCATACCTGCGCGCCGGCACGGTGCACCTTCTGCAAGGCCTCTCCGCCCGTGAGCTCGCCGCCCGCCGCGCCGCCGCGGTGGACGCCGTGCGCGCCGTCGCGCCGCTGCAGCTCGTCAACGGCGGCGGCACCGGCAGTCTCGAGGGCACGGCGGGCGAGGCCGCCGTCACCGAGCTCGCCGCCGGCTCGGGTCTGTACGGGCCGGGGCTGTTCGACTCCTACCGCGCCTTCGCCCCGCGCCCCGCGGCGCTGTTCGCGCTGCCGATCGTGCGCCGCCCGGGGCCGGGAGTGGCGACCGCGCTCGGCGGCGGCTACCTAGCCTCCGGCCCCGGCGACCGCGCGCGCCTGCCGCGCCCGCACCTGCCCGCCGGCCTGCGCCTCGACCGCCAGGAGGGCGCAGGCGAGGTGCAGACGCCGCTGCTCGGGCCCCCCGCCGCCACGCTCGCGGTGGGCGACCGCGTGTGGATGCGCCACGCGAAGGCCGGCGAGCTGTGCGAGCGCTTCGAGCGGCTGTATCTGATCGAGGGCGATCGCATCGTCGAGGAAGCCCCCACCTACCGCGGGGAGGGGCGTTGCTTTTTGTGAGGACCGCGACGGCTGCGGTCGGCCGGCGAGCATGTCTTCTTTCGGGTCCCACGTTGGTGGGTGCACGTTTCGTTGATACCTACATCAGTGCCGCCAGCTTCTCACCGGCCCTGCGCAGCGCCCGCGCGTCGCGCGCTTGAAGGATCACCTGCAGATCGAGGATCCGCGCGTCGAAGGGGCTGAGCCCGTTGCCGGCTGTCACCGCGTAGGTGGGCACGCCGGCCTGCCGGGCGCGCGTGGCGAGCTCGAACGTGGGGCTGCCCAGCAGCGTGCGCTCGTCCAGCCGCGCGCCGCCCACCACGACCGCGCGCGCCGCCCGCATCCGCCGGTCGAAGTCGTGCGGTGCTTGCGGTGGCGAGGCAGGTTCGCCCTCCCCCGCGACCGGCTCCATCGGGCAGAGATCGACTCCCAGCGAGGGGTCTGCGGCCTGCACTCCCCGGCCGATTGCTGCCGCCGCGCGCGCCGCGCTCAGAGGGTGGCGCAGCCGGCCGGAGGCCGGCTGGCCGAAACGGGGATGCTCGCCGAAGGCGAGTGTCCCCCGGCTTCGGCCGGGCCCCTCTTCCTTCATCCTTCTGCCGCCGAATGGCTCCACTGCGATCAGCACTGTCCGCGGGATCACGTTTCGGCATGCTTACAGGTGTGGCCGAGAAGAAGGAGCACGTGACGATCGAGGTTGCCGGCCGGCAGCTGCGGGTGTCGAGCCCCTCCAAGCTCTACTTCCCGCAGCCCGGCCTCGCCAAGCTCGACCTCGTCGGCTACTACGTGGGCTGCGCCGAGGCGGTGCTCGTGCACCTGCGCGAGCGGCCCACCGTGATGAAGCGCTGGGTGGACGGGGTGGAGGGCGAGCCGTTCTTTCAAAAGCGCGTCCCCGCGAACGCGCCCGAGTGGCTGCAGACGACCGTCGTGCAGTTCCCCAGCGGCCGCACCGCCCGCGAGCTGGTTGTCAACGATGCTGCCCACCTCGCGTGGGGCGTCAACCTCGGCGTGATCGACTGGAACCCATGGCCGGTACGCCGCGCCGACCTCGACCACCCCGACGAGCTGCGCATCGACCTCGACCCGCAGCCCGACATCCCCTTCGCGCAGGTGCGCGAGGTGACGCTCCTTGTGCGGGAGGTGCTCGACGACCACGGGCTGCGCGGCTTCCCGAAGACCTCCGGCTCGCGCGGGATGCACGTGTTCGTGCGGATCCTTCCCCACTGGAGCTTCCGCGAGGTGCGCCGCGCCGCGCTCGCGCTCGCGCGCGAGGTCGAGCGGCGGGCGCCCCGCCTGGCGACCACCCGCTGGTGGAAGGAGGAGCGCGAGGGCGTGTTCATCGACTACAACCAGAACGCCCGCGACCGCACCGTCGCCTCCGCCTACTCGGTGCGCGCGGTCCCCGACGCGCGCGTCTCCTGTCCGCTGGAGTGGGACGAGGTCGCCGCCGTCGAGCCCGCCGAGCTGCGGCTCGACACGGTGCCCGCGCGGCTGCGCGAGCGGGGCGACCCCGCCGCCGAGATCGACGCTCACGCCGGCTCGCTTGCCTCGCTGCTGGAGCTGGCCGATCGCGACGAGCGCGACGGCCTCGGCGACGCGCCGTGGCCGCCCCACTTCCGCAAGCAGCGCGGCGAGCCGCGGCGGGTGCAGCCTTCGCGGGCGCGCGACGACGGCGAGGTCGGCGAGTGACGCTTCCGCTCGCGCCGCCGCTGCAGCCGCAGCTCGCGCTCTCGCGCAAGACGCTCCCCGAAGGGGAGGTGTACGTGTACGAGATCAAGCTCGACGGCTTCCGCTGCATCGCGTTCGTCGACGGTGAGGAGGTGTTTCTGCAGTCGCGCAACGGCCGCCCTTTGGGGCGCTATTTCCCCGAGCTGCGCCTGCCGGCCGGACGCTACGTGCTCGACGGCGAGATCGTCGTGCGCGGCTCAGAAGGTGGCGCAGCCGGCCGCAGGTCGGCTGGCCAAAACGGGGACCGATCAGGGAGACACTCGCTTCGCTCGCGTCCCCGGATCGGCCAGCGCCGCAGGCGCGTGTCTACCGGCTTCGGTCGGGCCCCTCTTCATTGCTGGTCCGGGCGCGAGGACTTCGACGCGCTCGGCCAGCGCATCCACCCCGCCGCGTCGCGGATCGAGCTGCTCGCGCGGGAGACGCCCGCGGTGTACGTTGCCTTCGACCTGCTCGCGCGGGAGGACGAGTCGCTACTCGAGCAGCCGCTCAGCGAGCGCCGCGCGGCGCTCGAGGCGCTGCTCGGCGAGTCGCGATTCGCCGGCGCGCCGGTCGAGCTGATGCCGACGGTCGCCACCGTGGGCGAGGCCGAGCGCTGGCTGCGGGAGGCTGAGGGCGCGATCGCCAAGGAGCGCGCCGCTCCCTACCGGCCGGGGGAGCGCCGCGGGATGTTCAAGGTCAAGCGCGTGCGCACGATCGACGCGGTCGTGACCGGCTGGCGCCCCGGCAAGGAGCCGGGCACCGTGGGGGCGCTGATCCTCGCGCTCTACGACGGCGGCGAGCTGCGCGTGGTGGGGCACTGCTCGGGGTTGACCGCCGCCGAGAAGCGCCGCCTGGTCGGCTTTCTCGCGCCCTACGAGACGGGGGAGCGCGGCACCGCCGACCCGTCTCGCTGGAGCGCGGGGCGCAACCTCGAGTGGGTCGCGCTGCGCCCCGAGCTGGTCGTCGAGATCGACTTCGACCACGTCTCTGCCGGGCGCATTCGCCACGGCGCGAAGCTGCGGCGCTGGCGCGAGGACAAGGACCCGCGGCAGTGCACGTTCGATCAGCTGCGATAGGCCCGCTTCGACGACGAGTCCCGCCTCTCAGCTGGGCCTCGCGGGGTGGGCTACGTCGACGATCGCGCGGGGCTGCGTCCACTAGCATCGTCGGCGGGATGAGCACCGAGAGCGCAACCGTCGGCGAGGAG
>DATMMB010000232.1:0-15875 GCA_035569895.1 Solirubrobacteraceae bacterium
GAGTTTCTCGGGGTGGACGTGCCCGCCGAGCCGATGCCCCACGAGAACGACCGCGAGACGTTCCTGGGACGGGTGATCGGCGGGGCGATCGGGGCGCTGCAAGAGTGGCAGGAGGGGAAGGTCGCGGCCGCGAGCTGACGCGGCGCCTCTGCCGCGAGCTGACGGCGCCTCGCCATCCGGCGCGCTCACGCGGAGGCGTTTTGCGGCCCAGCGGCGGGCCTCACGCTCAGGCGGCGCGCGTGGCCCGCGGGGAGATGCCGAGCACCGTGCGCGTGCGCCGCGCCCGGGATTGGAGCCCACCCGCCCTCGCCGCGGCGGCGCGAGTGTCACCCGAATCGGTCCCCGTTTCGGCCAGCCGCTTGCGCAGCGTGGCGAGGTCGTCGCCGGTGTCGATGTCGAGCAGCAGCGAGGGCAGCGCTTCGATGCGGCATGCGACCCCAGCCTCGCCCGCCAACCGCGCGTGGCGTGCGCAACTGCCCGGCCCAAAGCTCGGCGCGATCGCGCGCGCGGGAGTGAGCAGTAGGCCATTGGTGCCGGTGCCATGGCGGTCGGGCACGATCACGACCTCGGCCGGGCCGCCGGACTCGTCCCCGAGCAGCGCGTCCACCTCGCCCGGGTCGAGCGCCGGGCAGTCCCCGGGGATGCACAGCACCCGCGCGAAGCCCTCCGCGATGGCCCGCTCGATCCCCTGAGTGACCGCGGCGCTCTGGCCCGCCTCGGCCCGATCCGGCACGACGATCGCGCCGAGGTAGCGCGCCGCGGCGGCGACCGACTCCTCGCACGTCACGACGATCGTGCGCTCGACCGCCGCGCAGTCGCGCAGCGCGCTCAGCACATCCCCGACCATCGCCCGCGCCAGCTCCAGCCGTAGCGGGTCGGCCACGCTCTCGCCGAGGCGCTGCTTGGCGAGCGCGAAGCGCTTGACGGGCAGGATCGCGGCGGTGCGCACTAGTGGCACATCCGGCAAATTCGTTGGGGTCTGGCGGCTGTAAATCTGCGCCCGCCGGCGTCCTCGGGAGCCGCAATAGCACCACTATTGCGGCTCCCTGCGTCCTGGGCGGGCTTGATTTTCGCTCGCCAGCCCATCAACGAATTTCCCGGATGCACCACCAGGGCTACTCCCACAGCGCGTCGGGCAGCCCCGTCAGGCGGATCCCCGCATGCGTCTTGTAGCGGGCGTTGACCGCGATCAACAGCGCGGTGAGCGACTCTGTTATGCGCGCCATCTCCAGGCGCCCGCAGTCCACGCAGCGCAGGCCGTCGATCCGCTCGATCAGCGCCGCCGCCTCGCGCTTGTCCGCGCGCGAATCGCCGCACACCAGCACGTCCTCACCGAGCGCGTGGCGCAGGTCGGCGAGCGAGGCGGCGCTGACCGTGTGCAGCGCGGAGACGACGCGCACGCCCTCGGGCGCCATCTCCGCCGCCTGTTGCGCCGCGGAGCCCTGCCATACGCCGACCATCCGCGTCGCTTTGCCGCTGAGCGCGGCGGCGAGCGGCACGCTCGCGTCGATCAGCAGTTGGCCGGCGCGCAGCGCCCCCTTCAGGTTGGTGAGCATCTCCGACTGGTTGCGGAAGGGGACGCTGAGGATCACCGTGTCGGCCTGTCGCACAGCCTCCGCGTTGTCATAACCGGCGAACTCGCCGTCGGGGACCTCGGCGAGCGCGCGGGCGACGGTCTCGGCGGCGCGCTCGGCGCTGCGTGAGCCGATCGCGATCGGCACACCCGCGCGCCCCAGCCGCAGCGCGAGCCCGAAGCCGAGCGCCCCGGAGGCGCCGATGATGCTGACGGGGGCGGGGGCGGAGTCGGGCACGCCGCAACGATAATGGCGGCGCCGCGCGGAGGGCTTGTCGCCCTTTGCACGCGCCCGCCACCGTGGTGGTCTGCGACGCCATGAGGCCGCGGTTGGTTGGCGTCGAAAAAGACGAGGCGAATGCCCGCGCCGACGTCGGTTACCTCGCCAGCGACTCGGCGAACGCGAGCGTCCGCTCGGCCACGCGCCCGCGGGCGGCGGCATCGTCCATGCGCGTGTCGATCTCGAGCGTCGGCAGATCCGGCACGGACTCGTCGGCGACGATCCCGTCGAGCAGCTCACCGTAGAAGTCGGCCACGCCCCGGGCGCTGCGCTCCAGCGCGGCGAACGCCATGAACGAGGCGGTGGGGCCCTTCAGCACGGCGCCGCCGACGATCGGGCTGACAGCGACCACCGGCGCCTCGGCCGCCAACAGCGCCTCGCGGATGCCGGGGATCGCGAGGATCGGGCCGATCGAGGCGAGCGGGTTGGAGGGGCCGATCACGATCGCACGCGCGCCGGCGATCGCCTCCAGCACCTGAACGGTGGGCGCGGCCTGCTCGGCGCCGCGGAACTCCAGGCCCTCGACGATCCCGGCGGCGCGCAGGCGGACCATGAAGTCCTGGAAGGAGCGCCAACCCTCGGTGGAGCGCACCCACGTGCGCACCGGGTCGTCGCTCGCGGGCAGCACCCGCGCGCGCACGCCGATCGCCTCGTTCAGACGCGCCAGCGCGGCGGTGGGGGTGAGCCCCTCGGCGAGCAGCCGCGCGCGCTCGGCGCACCAGGCGAGGTCGCGGTCGCCGAGGTTGAACCACACCTCCCGCCCCAGCGCGCGCAGGCCGTCCATCACGTTGAAGGTGTCGCCCTCGAGACCCCACCCGCGCGCGTCGATCAGGTCGGCCAGCCAGAAGGAGATCAGGTCGGGGTCGGGGGACACGTGAGCGCCGTGGATCTCGATGTCGTCGCCGACGTTGGCGATCACCGCCAGGCGGTCGGCCCCCACCACGTCGAGCATGCCGCGCGCCAGCTTCGCGCCGCCGGTGCCGCCGGTGAGGATCACGATCTCCGCCGCTCGTCGCATCGGCGCAGTGTGGCACGAGCGACTACCCTTAGCCGCCAGAGATGAGGCTGGAGGGCAAGATCGCACTGATAACCGGCGGCGCCTCGGGCATCGGCGCCGCGACCGCACGCCGCCTGGCGGCAGAGGGCGCGCACGTGGCGGTGGGCGACGTCGATGAGGAGGGCGCGAAGACGGTGGCCGGCGAGCTGGACGGCGTTGGGCTCGCGATGGATGTGACCGACCTGCACTCGATCGCCGCGGCGGTGGGCGCGGCTGAGGAGCAGCTCGGCCAAATCGACGTGCTCGTCAACAACGCCGGCACCGACCTCTTCTCGTTCTTCGTCAAAACCGATCCCGGGTTGTGGGACTACGTGTTGAACGTCAACCTGCGCGGGGTGATCGCCGTCACCCACGCCGTGCTGCCGGGGATGCAGGAGCGCAAACGGGGCGCGATCGTCAACGTCTCCTCGGAGGCCGGGCGCGTGGGCTCGCAGGGCTCCGCCATCTACAGCGCCGCGAAGGCGGGGGTGATCGGCTTCACGAAGGCGATCGCGCGCGAGGCGGCGCGCTACCGCGTGCGCGTCAACGCGGTCGCCCCCGGCCCGATCGAGACCCCCCTGCTGAACGCCGCGCCGAAGGTGTACGGGGAGATCGGCGAGCGGCTGAAGCAGAACATGATCGACTCCACGCAGCTGCGCCGCATCGGCGAGCCCGAGGAGGTCGCGGCGGCGATCGCGTTCCTCGCCTGCGACGACGCCTCATACGTGACCGGCCAGACGCTCGGCGTGAGTGGTGGCCTCTCAATGTGGTGAAGGCTGTCTCGATCAGGGAGGTGGGCCCGCGCGACGGCTTTCAGAACGAGCCCGAGACGATCCCCACCGAGCGCAAGGTCGAGCTGATCGATGCGCTCGCGCGCACCGGGCTGCGGCGGCTGGAGGTGACGAGCTTCGTGCGGGCAGACGTGATCCCGCAGCTCGCGGATGCCGAGGAGGTGCTCTCGCGGGTGAGCATCCCCGCGGAGGTGGCGGTGAGCGTGCTGATCCCCAACGAGCGGGGGCTCGAACGGGCGCTGGCGCTGCGCGAGCGACTCGGCGGCGACGCCGCGTCGGCCGGCGGCGATCCCGCGGCCTCGCGGCCGGCGTTCGACGAGATCAACGTGTTCCTCTCCGCCTCGGAAACGCACAACCGCAGGAACGTCAACCGTTCGATCGCCGAGTCGCTGGCCGGTCTGGAGCGGGTGCTCGCCCGCGCCCGGGCGGAGCACCTGCGCTGCGAGGGGGTGATCTCGACCTCGTTCGGCTGCCCGTACGAGGGCCACGTTCCGCCCGAGCGGGTGCTCGACATCGCCGCCCGCCTGCGCGACGGGGGTGCGCAGGAGATCGGGTTTGGCGACACGACCGGAATGGCCAACCCGCGCCAGGTGGGCGAGTTCTTCGCGCTGGCGCGGGAGCGTCTTGGGAGGAGCGGCAGGGGCGGTGAAGGCGCCTGGGTGGGCGAGAGCGCCTCGGCGAGCACCGGCGTGGGCGCGGGGGAGGGCCGGGCGGACGCCTTGGCGCACGACGGCGCGGTCGAGCTCACCGCCCACTTCCACAACACGCGCGGCGCCGGCCTCGCCAATGCGCTCGCCGCGCTGCAGGCCGGGGTCGCGAGCTTCGAGTCGTCCTTCGGCGAGCTGGGCGGCTGCCCGGTGCCGGCCGGCGCCACCGGCAACATCGCCACCGAGGACCTCGTCTCGATGCTGCACGAGATGGGCTACGCCACCGGCGTCGGCCTCCCCGCGCTGATCGCCTGCGCGGCCCGTGCGCAGGAGGTGTTGGGTCGCCCGCTCGGCAGCCACACGCTGGTGGCGGGACCGGTGGAGTGGGACCCGGTCATGGCCACGACAGCCAAATAGCATCCAACAGGTTCGCGATGGAGCCGACGCACGGCCCGCTGTCCTTGCGCCGTGCGGCGGTTCACCTGCGTCTTCCCCCGGTGCTCAACCAACCTTCTCGGCGTGTGCCGGGATGCCGTTGGCCTGCTCTGCCCGCGCGCTCTCCCGCGCCGCCGCGGCGCAGTACTCCTGCACCGCCACCTCCATCTCCAGCGTCGCCGCGAGCGCGGGGCGCGCGGAGGCGTCGATCACGCGCTTGGCGCGGCCGACCGCGACGTGGGAGTTGGCGAGCAGCTCGTCCACCAGCGCCTGCGTGGCCTGCTCCAGCTCCTCAGGCGCCACCACCCGGTTGACCAACCCGATCCGCTCGGCCTCGTCGGCGGCGATCGTGCGGCCGGTCATGATCAGCTCCTTCGCGCGGCCGAGGCCGACGACCGCCGGCAGGCGGCTGGAGCCGCCGACGTCGGGGATGATCCCGAACTTCACCTCGGGGAGCCCGAGCTGCGCGTCGCTGGACGCTATCCGCAGGTCGCAGCCAAGGGCGACCTCCAGCGCGCCGCCGACGCACGTGCGGTGAATCTGGCAGATCACCGGCTTGGCCATCGTTTCGCAGAGGTTGGGGCACTCCAGGAAGGTCTCGCGAAACGGGCGCAGGTTGCCCGGGGTGCTCGCGGCGGCGGCCAGCTCGACGAGGTCGACGCCGGCGGAGAACACGGGGCCCTCGCCGCGCAGCACCACGCAGTGCACCTCCTCGGTGGCGGCCGCGTCGCGCAGCTCCGCCGCCAGCGCGCGCAACAGCTCCTGGCTCATCGCGTTGCGCTTATCAGGACGGTTGAGGACGACGTGGCGAACCGCGCCGCGGTCTTCGGTGGTGACGATGCTCATGGTGGCTCCGTTTCAGTGTTCTTTTTCGGCCTATACCACTTCATTTTGTGAAGGGTTTGGATCCGTTTTTTTAGGTGCAAGCTCGCGCTCGAAGCATGACG
Source organism: Solirubrobacteraceae bacterium (assembly GCA_035569895.1). Classification (GTDB taxonomy): domain Bacteria; phylum Actinomycetota; class Thermoleophilia; order Solirubrobacterales; family Solirubrobacteraceae; genus Palsa-744. The sequence continues at coordinate 5,710 of DATMMB010000232.1, forward strand.
CACAGCCGACGCGCCGCGAAGACCCGCTACGGGCGGTGGGCGGCAGGCGGCAGGCGGTGGGCGGCAGGCGGTGGGCGGTGGCGGCAGGCGGTGGGTGGTCAGCCGCGCCCGGTGAGCTCCTCTAGCTCAGGTCGAGCACCGTCGTGGGCGGCTCGATCGCCTCGTCGTGGCCCTCGCGCGGCACGATCGCGGTGCCAAGCGCGAAGAACTCGATCGTGTGGCTGCCCCAACCGTGGCTGGTCTCGTTCAGTTTCACGCCAACGATCCCCTCCGCCGAGAGCGTCTGCGCCTCGACCTGCATCCGCTCCATCGCCAGCTCGCGCGCGTCGTACAGCGCCTGGGTGAAGTTGGGCAGCTCGACGTTGCGCCCGGTTTGGGCCATCGACTGGAGCATCCCGCGGTGGGCCACGTGGTAAACGCAGCTGCCCATCACCATCCCCACGGGGCGGTGCCCGGTGCGCAGCAGCGTCCAGAAGTCCTGGCCTGACAAATCGCTGGTGAAGGGGCGGCCGTTGGGGGCGCGGTGCATCTCCCCCGCGCGGTGCTTGACGGCGGTGCCGATCGCGATGAACTCGGCCATGTCCTGGCCCCACTCGTAGCGGCCGATGTCCAGGCGCACGCCGACGACGCCGTCGGCTCCAAGCTGGTCGGCCTCCTCCTCCATGCGCGTCATCGCCAGCTGGCGCGCCCCGTACATCGCCTCGGAGAGCACTTTCAGCTCCTGGCTTTTCTTCCAGCCCGCCATCTGGATGCCGATGTGGTAGATCGAGCTGCCGACGACCAGCCCGACGGGGTCGAAGCCGGCCTGCTTGATCAGTAGGAACTCGTTGACGCTGAGGTCGGAGGTGAACAGGCCCGCGCGGTTCTGCTGCAGGCGCGCGCGGCCGGCCTCGGGGACGCCTTCGAGGGAGGTCGGGTCGTACGTTGTCTCCTGCTCGCTCATGCGGCGCTCCTTCAGGTGGTCAGGTCGATTGTGGTCTCAGGGGGGTGCAGCGTGGCCGCTCCGGTTTGGCCGATCGCGGTACCGATCGCGTTGAACGTCACCATCAGGCCGCTGCGCTCGCGGGTGCCCATCCCTCCCCCCAGCGTGTGGGGAACCGCGCGGTGGCCGATCCGCACGCCGACGACTCCCGAGGCGCAGAGCGCGGAGGCCTGCGCGTTCAGCTCCGCCATCACGCTCTCGCGCGCGTTATAGAAGGCTTGCGTGAACTCGCGCAGCTCGAAATTCTGCGTTGCCCCCACCGACATCATGCCCCCACCGACCATCCCCGGGCCGTAGTTGTAGCTGGCGAAGAACACCGAGCTCCACGCGACGATCCCGAGTGGCTCGAAGCCGCCCCGCACGAGCTTGGAGAAGTCGGCGACCGATAGCTCGGTGAGCACCGGGCGCCCGCCCTCATGCCGCCCGCTCTCATGTCTTCCGCTTCCGTGCTGTCTGCTTGCACGCGCCCCGCTGTCGCCCCTCGGCGTGTCGGCGCTGGACGACCCGGCCTCGCGACGGACCGCGGTGCCGAAGACGGTGTGTTCGAGCGAGACCGACCCTGTTTCCAGGCTGCTTTCGCCGGCGCGCGTGTTCACTTCCACGACCGCGTCGGCGCCGACGTGCATCGCCTCCTCGGCCAGACGCCCGAGCGCGCGTGTGCGCACCTCGTTGAGCGCTCGCGAGAGCATGCCCAGCTCGACCATGTAGGTCTGGCCGACGCCCATGCCGCCCCATTCGCCCTGGCCCCAGGCGGCGCCCTGATAGCCCATCTGGTAGATCGAGCTGCCCATCACCTGCGAGAGCGGGCGCAGCCCCAGCTGGTGGGCGAGCGCCCAGCCGTTGACGGAGAGGTCGGAAGTGAAGAGGCCGCCCTGCTCGCGCAGCTCGCTCAGGCGCCGCTCGGCCGCGACCGTGATCCCGCCCCGTTCGATCCGCTGCAGCGACTCCTGCTGCTCGGCGGCGGTGGCGCCGGGGTCGGCCATCTCGGCGTCCGCGGCCTCATCTGCTTCCTGGCCTTCGCCCTCTTCCGATCGGGCGCCCGGCGCTCCTTCGGTCTCCTTGTCCCGCCGCCGCGCCATCTCAGCGCACCGGCCTCTCGTGCGCCACGTCCGCCTCGGTGGCCCGCCGCCGCGCCATCAACCCAGCAGCCTCTCGAGCGCTGCGCGCGCCTCCGTGCTGCGCTCGGCCTCCGCTTGCAGATCGCTCGTCAATGCAGTCACCCACGAGCTGGGGTCGAGTGCCTCGCGCTTGATCGAGATGCCACCCACCTGGCGTTCGCGAAAGCCCTCCACGCGGTCTCCCTCGACCGTCAGCTGGTAGCAGTCGCCACCGAGCTCGACCCGTACGAGGCGCACGTGCTTCTCGCCACGACCAAGTAGGCCCCCGCCGCGGCGCTCGACATGGATACGTCCCGGCAGCGACTCCTCCAGCTTGCTCGCCAGCACCTCGACGGAGATCCGAAGGTCGGTACCGTCTGCGCGCAGCCCGGCGGCGGAGAGGTCGAAGTCCTGCTCGGTGGGCATGGCATGGAAGCGTACTCCGAGCCGATCGGGCACGTGGCAAGCGTCTTGCGAGCTGGACGGGCCGATGCAGGCCCGCCCAGCCGCGAGGACCCTACCTCCGCTCAGTGCAGCAGTTCGAGCGTGTTATTGGTGTCGTTGACGAACAGCACGCCCTGGTTGTGGGGTGCGACCGTGAGCCCGAACAGCCCCCCTGCGCCGGCGCCGGTGTCGAAGGGCTGGAACTCGGCCCCCACCGGTGTGGTCTCGACGAAGTTGCCGTCCCCACCGTTCGCGGTGAGGATGTCGTCGTTGGGGGCGATCGTCAGTCCCAGCGGGCTGTTCAGGTAGCCGCCGGCGGCCACCGTGATCCCGCCTTCGCCCTGCGGCGTCTGGCGGTACAGAGCGCCGGGGACCGCGGCGATCCTGCTGTCCTGCGTGTCGGCGACGTACAGGGTGCCTTCCTCGCCCAGCCCGACGCCGGTGGGGCCGACCACGAGCGCCGCGGGGTCGGTGCGCTCGGGGAAGCCTTCGGCGATCACTTCCTCGCTCGTCACCCGCAGTCCGCGGCGATCGCGGGGTTGTACGCGGATGCGCGCCACGGTGCCTTGGTCGGTGGGGGTTTCACCCGAGGCGACGTTGCCGTTGAGGACGTTGGTGACGAACAGCGTGGCGCCAAAGCCCTGGTCGACTGCCGTCATGTCCCAGGGACCGTTGATCGGCGGGCCGGAGATGGTTTGCACCACGCGACCCCAGCTGTCGAGCACGATCAGACAGCCCGCCTGCGCGGTGGCCGCCTGGCCGTTGCTCGTGGGCAGGCTGCCGACGACCACGAGCCCGCCCGGCAGGATCGCGAGCGCGGTCGTCAGTCCCACACCGCCGGGGCAGGGGCCGGGGAGCGCTGAGGCCTTGATCTTGGCGAAGACGGAAAGCGCCCCCGCGGGTGTGATCTGCACGATCGTCGTGCCGGTTCCCTGGAGGTTTTCTTCGTTGTTGAAGTTGCTGACGAGGGTGTTCCCACGTACGAGCGCGCCGGTGCTGCTGGGGACGGTGACGATCCCATAGGGATTCACGTCCCCGTTGGCCGGCACGGTGCTGGCGATCGAGGTGATCGAATGGAACTGCCCGATGAAGGGGTGGTCGAACGCTGAGGCCGCCCCCGGAGTGAACGCCACGCAGGCAAGCGCAGCGGCGATCGTGGTTGAGAAGCGCCTTCGGCTGGGCATAAAGATGCCTCCTCTGGTCGGGGCTTTTATCCGCAGGAGACTCCAGAGGTGGCCAAACCTTCCCAATGTTTGGCCAAAGCGAGGGAGAGGAGGTCTGGGCGTCTCTATGCGCGCGAACGCTCGACGCGCTTTGGCTCATCTCGATCTGACGACGGGCTCAGGGGGCGGTGCCGTGCCGCTGCGTTGGGCGCGGTGCTGCCTTCGGGCGCTTCTTGGGTTTCTCTGGCTTCGGCTCGGGCTTGACCCTCAGCGCGGCTGGCAGGGCGTCCTCGAACGGCAGCGGATCGACAGCTCGCCGTGACGTTGGCCCGGCTCTTGCGCCCTTGGGGTCGCCATGTCCCTAGAGTATTGCTAATGGTGCTGTCCGACGCATCCCGCGGAATGCCAAAGACCCGACCAGTGCAGCAACTGATCGGGTCCAAGGCAATCTTCTGTACGACGTGGCCAGGCTGGCCGTTGGATGACCTGCAAAGCGTGTCACGCCGTTCGGATGGAACCGAGGGATTGTGACGAATGCAGCTAACTCGACGTTTCAAGCTGAGGCAGGGCACCCGACTCCCGTGCTACGAGCACGCGACCATACCCGAAGAAAAGCTCAGAGGATAAGTTCTCAACCCCGAACACCCCGTTGGCCAGCACAAGGCCCGCGTCTTCGCGAGCACGCTTGGCATCTACCAGCAGGATTGGCGGTACCTCAATGACCAGATACTTGAAGGGCTTCCTGTCTCCGACGCTACTCGCGTCGAGCTTGACACGCCCTGGGGTCCGAAATGGGAAGTTCCAGTCATGGTGGAGGGCCGCAACGCGAGGCGTGCGTACGTCCTTACGTTCTGGCTCATCCGCCCGGCGGCTATCCGCAGCTCACGACGGCCCGCGTGGACAAGTCCCGCCGGAACACCATCCCGGCCGGACATGCTCTTGAAGACGGCTGAGCTGCGCGTTGCTCATGAGGACTGGCCAGCGGGAACTAAGGGAGCGATCGTCGAGGCGTTCGAGGATGGCGTAATGTTCGAGATCGTCGGTGAGGATGGCGAGACGCTGGCGATGCTTCCGCTCAGGTACGACGCCTTGGTGATCGAGAACGGCTCCGCCGCCTCGCGCGCCGAGGTGTCTCCCCATCCCGCTCAGTGAGCTTGTTGATACTTGAGGCGCTTGCCCTCCGACTGGACGAGCGCCTGCGTCATCCGCTGCCCGTCGGTCATGTCGCGCGTGCCGTGCCTGAAGTCGAACTCATCGAGATAGCGGGGGAGCTGTGCCTCGGAGACGTGGTGGTAAACGCCGTTGATGCCTCGCTTCAGGTCGCCGATGCGCAGCGGGACAGCGCCCGCGGAGGCGCTCCCACGTTGGCGAAGAACCCCTCCACGGTGTTCGTATGCACCTCGCCGCGCACGTATTCGCCACTGGAGTGGTAGACGGTCTGGTGGCTCGTGCATCCGAGCCTTCCCGATAGGCTCCCGCTCCTTCAACTGGAGCAAAGCGAGCGGAGGTCAACGATGGCGCAGGTCGAGAAGGTGGGCGTGCTTGGAGCGGGGCTGATGGGCCACGGCATCGCCCAGGTGGCCGCGCAGGCCGGCTACGAGGTGGTGCTGCGCGAGGTGGACGAGGCGACGCTCGCGAAGGGCGTGGGCAAGATCGAGAAGCAGCTCGCGCGCGCCGTCGAGAAGGGCAAGAGCTCCCCGGAGGATGCCGACGCGGTCAGGGGCCGCATCCACGGCACGGTGGACTACCGCGACCTGGCCGAGTGCGATCTGGTGATCGAGGCGATCACCGAGAGCCTGCCTCTGAAGCTCGAGATGTGGCGCGAGATCGACGCGATCGTCAAACCGGACGCCGTGTTCGCCACCAACACCTCCTCGCTGGCGGTGATCGACCAGGCGGCGGCGACCTCGCGCGCGGAGCGGTTCGTGGGGCTTCACTACTTCAACCCCGCGCAGGTGATGCGGCTGGTCGAGGTGGTGCGCTGCGTCACCACCTCGCAGGCGACGCTCGACACGGCCCTGCGGTTCATCGACTCCGAGGGCAAGCTCGCGATCCCCACGCGCGACAAAGCCGGGTTCATCGTCAACCGCCTGCTCGTCCCCTACATGCTCGACGCGATGCGCGCCCTGGAAGAGCAGGTCGGCTCGGTGCACGAGATCGACGAGGCGATGCGCGCCGGCGCCGGCCACCCGATGGGGCCGTTGCTGCTCGCCGACTTCGTCGGCCTCGACACGCTTGGCGCGATCTGCGACGTGCTGCTGGCCGAGTTCAGCGAACGACGCTTCGCCTGCCCGCCGACGCTGCGCAAGATGCTCGCGGCCGGCTGGCTCGGGCGCAAGTCGGGCACCGGCTTCTACACCTACGCCGGCGAGGAGCCGCAGCCGAATCCGGCGCTGTAGATATGTCGTAACCTCTCTGCATGGCCGACCTGTCGAGCATGCGCGTCGCCGACGACGAGCGCGAGCAGCTGATCGACGAGCTGCGCGAGCACGCGGGCGCCGGCCGGCTCACCTCCGAGGAGCTGGAGGACCGCATCGACGTCGCCTACCGAGCGACCACGCGCGCCGATCTCGAAGCGGTGCGAGCGGACCTGCCGGTGAGCTCGCGGACGGTGGCGCTCGAGCTGAGCAGGCGCAAGGGCCGCCTGCGCCGCCGCCTCGCGCAGGAGGCCGGCGGCGCGGTGGGCATGTCGGCGCTGGCGGCCGGCGTGTGGCTGCTCACCGGCGGCCACCACCACGGGGACTTCTGGCCGGCGTGGGTGATCGGCTTGACGATGCTGCCCGTCGTCCGCGACTCGTGGCGCCTGTTCGGCCCCGCCTCGGACCTCGAGACCGTCGAAGCGCGGTTGCAGCGCCGCCACGAACGCCGCCTGGTGCGCGGGCACCACCGCCACCGCTACCGTGGCCTGCCGTGGTGACGGTCGCTGCGTGAGGTCGTCGACGAGGCGAGCGCCCGCTCGCGTAGGGAGGAGCACGCGTGCCGGATGGGCTGATGAGCGGATGCTCGCCCTGGGACGCGAGAGGCATGCCCGGTGAGTGATCTGGGAGAGGCCACCGCGCGCGCGCTCGCGGGCGGCCCGGGGCGCCACCGCGAGAAGGCCGCCGCGCAGGGCAAGCTGCCGGTGCGCGAGCGCGTCGCGCGGCTGCTCGACGACGGCTCGTTCGCCGAGGAGGCGCTGCTCGCCAACTGGCAGGAGGACGGCCTCGGCGCCGACGGCGTGCTCACCGGCCTCGGGCGCATCGAAGGCCGCCCCGTGGCGCTGATGGCCAACGACCCCACCGTGAAGGCCGGCTCGTGGGGGCCGAAGACGGTGGAGAAGATCCTGCGCATCCAGGAGCGCTCGCTGCAGCTGCGCCTGCCGCTCGTCTACCTGGTCGACTCCGCCGGCGCGCGCATCACCGAGCAGGTGCAGATGTTCCCCGGCCGGCGCGGCGCGGGGCGGATCTTCTACAACCAGGTGCGCCTCTCGGGGCTCGTGCCGCAGGTGTGCGTGCTGTTCGGCCCCTCCGCCGCCGGCGGCGCGTACATCCCCGCCTTCTGTGACATCGTGATCATGCGCGACGGCAACGCCTCGATGTACCTCGGCTCGCCGCGGATGGCGCAGATGGTGATCGGCGAGGACGTGACGCTGGAGGAGATGGGCGGCGCGCGGATGCACACCGGCGTGAGCGGCTGCGGGCACCTGCTGGTGGGGAGCGACGAGGAGGGGATCGACGCCGCCAGGCGCTACCTCTCCTACCTGCCGCCCAGTTGCGATTCCCGCCTGCCCGACTACCCCTGGGCGACCATCCCCCCCGAGGCACGCCCGCCGACGGGGGACCCCGGCTCCGTCTCCGCGCCCGCCGCCGGCGCCCCGCCCGGCGACCCCTCCCCCTCCTCCCCCTCACCCCAAGCCGGGGGGACCGCTCCGGCCAGCTGCACGCCGATCGGCGAGCTGATCCCCGCCGACGAGAACAAGCCGTTCGACATGAAGCTGCTGCTCGACGCGCTGCTGGACGCCGGCTCGTTCATGGAGATCCACGCGCGTTGGGCGAAGGAGCTGATCGTCGGCTTCGCACGGCTTGGGGGGCGCGCGCTCGGGATCGTCGCCAACCAGCCGAAGGTGAAGGGGGGCGTGCTGTTCGTCGACTCCGCCGACAAGGCCGCCCGCTTCATCTGGACTTGCAACGCCTTCAACGTGCCGCTGCTGTTCCTCGCCGACGTGCCCGGCTTCATGATCGGCACGGCCGTCGAGCGCCAGGGGATCATCCGCCACGGCGCGAAGATGATCAGCGCCGTCTCCGAAGCGACCGTGCCGAAGATCTCGGTCGTGGTGCGCAAGGCCTACGGCGCCGGCCTATATGCGATGGCCGGCCCCGCGTTCGAGCCCGACTGCTGCCTGGCGCTGCCGAGCGCCTCGATCGCCGTGATGGGCCCGCAGGCGGCGATCAACGCGGTCTACTACAACCAGCTGCAGGCGATCGCCGACGAGGTCGAGCGCGCCGCGGAGGTCGAGCGCCTGCGCGCCGCTTACGCCGCCGACATCGACATCCTGCACCTCGCCTCCGAGCTGGTGCTCGACGCGGTGATCCCGCCCGACCAGCTGCGCGCCGAGCTGATCCGCCGCTTCGCGCTGGCCGCCGGTCGCCGGCGGGAGTGGCCGGCGAAGCACAACCCGGTGACGCCGGTCTAGTTTGTCGCCGGGGGCTCGATTGAGGGTGCCGGAAGAGGCTGTATCTCAGTTTCAGTTTCAGGAGCTCCCAGCGCCGACACCTCACCGCGGTAGGGCAAGCCGCCCGCCGCACGCACGGCCATGTTCTGGTGCTTGGTCACGTACCAGAAGTGAATGAAGTACGGGACGATCAGGAGCGCGCCGGGGAAGAACAGCAAGAAGCTCGTCACGGGGTTGATCTGGTCACCGCGTGGGATACCACCAAGGCGCTGCGCACGCTTGATTCGCTGCCCATAGTTGTAAACGGAGAGAAGCGGCGGGATGATGAAGTATCCGCCTACCAGGAGCGCGGTCACAGACATCGCGGGGCTGGACTGCGCGAGGTTCTGGTCATCCCTGGCCTGTCCGACATCCTTCAACTCGTCGTTGACGAAGTAATACCAACATAGGCCGTATAGGCTGAGTGTGATCGCGCTCAGGCCAAAGCCCACCCAGAAGCTGCGGATCTTGCCCTCGCCGTTGTTGCCAATCTCGACCTCTTGAGCCATTGCTTCTCCCCAGTTAGTTTGCGACGGACATCGTACTCGGTCGGGTGACGGTTGCACCCTGCTCGAGCAGCTCTGACCCTCTCCATCGACAAGCCAGTAACGGCCCAAGACGCAAATCGAGAGGCCCAAAGACTGAAATCGAGCATAACATGCCGGAAATCGCTGTGCAGAGCGAAGCAGGGAGAGTGTGGCGGTCGAACCGCGAGCGCCGTGCAGGAGCGGCCGAGCGGCGCCGGCGATGGGTTAGATTTTCCCTTCATGGATGCCACCGACCTCGCTTTCGCGGGCATTGCCCGCCAGGCCGAGCTGATCGCCGCCGGCGAGGTCTCCGCGCGCGAGCTCGTGCAGCTTTATCTCGACCGCATCGAGCGCCATGACACCCAGCTGAACGCCTATTCGAAGGTGTTCGCCGAGCGTGCTCTGCTCGAAGCCGACCAGGCCGATGCCCGCCGCGGGGCCGCCGACCGATCGCAGATCGGCCAGCGCCCGCTGCTCGGGGTGCCGATCGCGATCAAGGACGACACTGACGTGGTCGGCGACATCACCTACTACGGGACGCGCGCGGCCGAGCGGGTCGCGAGCGCCGATCAGGAGGTCGTGCGCCGTCTGCGCGAGGCCGGCGCGATCGTGCTCGGCAAGACCAACGTGCCCGAGCTGACGCTGTGGCCGTTCACCGAGACCCCCACCTTCGGCATCACGCGCAACCCCTGGAACCTTGAGCACACACCCGGAGGCTCCTCGGGCGGCTCGGGCGCCGCGGTCGCCGCCGGCCTCATCGGCGCCGCGCTCGGCTCCGACGGCCTCGGCTCGATCCGCATCCCCGCGAGCTTCTGCGGCCTGTTCGGGATCAAGCCCCAGCGCCACCGCATCTCGCTCGCCCCGCACACCGAGCAGCTGTACGGGTGGCATGGCCTGGCCGTGTACGGGCCGATCGCGCGCACCGTCCGCGACGCCGCGCTGTTCCTCGACCTCACCGCGCAGACGCCCCCCGCGCAGGGCAGCTTCAGCGAGGCCGCCGCGCGGGGTAGGGGGGCACCCAGTCGATTGCGGATCGCCTACTCGACCAAGCCGATCCTGCCGCAGCCGGTCGATGCGCGCGTGCTGCGCGCCCACGCGGACACCGTCGAGCTGCTGCGCTCGCTCGGCCACGAACTGCTGGAGCGCGACCCCGACTACCCGCCGTGGCTCGGCCCGCACCTCATCGCGCGCTACCTGCGCGGCGCCTACGAGTCGGCCGTGGACATCGGCCACGTCGAGCGGATGGAGCGTCGCAGCCGCCAC
>DATMMB010000233.1:0-6461 GCA_035569895.1 Solirubrobacteraceae bacterium
GCGCCCGAGGCCGGCGTACGGGCCGGTGGTGGCGGTCGAGGTCTCGGCGATGAACGCACCGATCACGCCCACCGCCAGGGCGATCCGGGCTCCGCTCAGCGCTGCCGGCAGGGCGGCCGGCAGCTCGGCGAAGCGGAACGCCTGCCAGCGGGAGGCGTTCAGCGTGCGCAGCAGCTTCAGCTGGTCGGGGTCCACCGCGGCGAGGCCGTCCACGGTGGTGACCACCACCGGGAAGAAGCAGATCAGCGCGATCACCACCAGCTTCGGGAAGATGCCAAAACCCCACCAGAACACCAGGGGCGCCGCGATCACCGCGATCGGCACCGCCTGCGAGCCAACCGCGTGCGGGTACACGGCGCGGCGCAACCACTTGGAGAAGTGGATCGCGATCGCCAGCGCGAAACCGGCGAGCAGCGCGAGACCGAGGCCGAGCACCACCTCCTCGGCGGTGATCTTGAAGTTTTGCCACAACAGCCCGGCGTTGTCCCACAGCGCGCCCGCGATTTCGTGGGGGGCGGGGAGCACCGCGGGGTCGACGCCGCCGGCATCCGCATACAGCTCCCACGCGCCGATCGCCGCCGCGGCGAGCAGGATGGGGGGGAGGATGTGGGCGGCGCGGCTGCTCATCGCCGCTTGGTCTCATCCCTGGTGTCAGGGCCGTATGCGAACCGGTTGGAGGCGGTGGATGATGGTGCCGCCTTCGTCGGGCGGTCATCGGGCGCCGTGCCCAGCCCCAGCGCGATCAGCGCCCGCTCGCGCAGCGCGCACACCGCCGCGTCGGTGCGCTCGCGGGGGCGGGAAAGGGGGATCTGAAGCTCCGCCACGGTGCGGCCGGGGCGCGGCGAGAGCACCACGACGCGGTCGGCGAGCAGCACCGCCTCCTCCACGTCGTGCGTCACCAGCACCACCGTGCGCGGCTCGCGCAGCAGCGCGTTCGCCAGCCACTCTTGCATCTCCGCGCGCGTGATCGCGTCGAGCGCGCCGAACGGCTCGTCGAGGCACAGCACTTGCTTGCCCGACAGCAGCGTGCGCACGAACGCCACCCGTTGGCGCATCCCGCCCGAGAGCTCGTGCGGGCGCGCCGCCTCGAAGCCGGCCAGTCCCAGCTCCGCGAACAGCGCCCGCGCGCGCACACGTGCCCGGGCACGCGGCTGTCGCGCGATCCTCAGCGCCAGCGCCGCGTTGTCCTCGGCAGTCAGCCACGGCAGCAGCAGATCGTGCTGGGGCATCAGCGCCGCCGGCGCGCTGCGCACCGTGCCCGCATCGGGCTCTTGCAGCCCGCACACCAGCTCCAGCAGCGTCGTCTTGCCGCAGCCGCTGGGGCCCACCACCGCCACCAGCTCGCCGGTGGCGGCGCGCAGCGACATGCCCTCCAGCGCCGCCACCGCTGCGCCGCCGTTACCGGCGGGGTAGACGCGGGTAGCGCCGGCGATCGCCACGGCGTCTTCCCGTGCGATCGCGCGTGCCGCACCGGCCGAAGACGGCTCCCAGCCGGTCCGAGTGTTGAGTCCTGTCGCCACCGCCACTCCCTCCGCGGGCATTACCCCACAGGTTCGAAGGGTCGGCGCCGGGGTCTCGTGTTGGCGTCATCTCAGCCGGCCTTCCCGCCAGCTCCCCTGTGTTTTCTGCTCCTTCGCATAGCGTAGCGCGGTTTGGTGAGCGCCGGACGATAGGGTGGCCCAACGCGATCTGGGCATGATGTCCAGTCGTCATCTGACGTCGAGGAGGTGTGATGGACAAGCGCATTGTCGTGCTGGGGGCGGGCTTCGGCGGGCTGGAGCTGTGCACGCTGCTGTCGGAGGCCGCCGGCGAGGAGCTCGATGTGACCCTGATCGACAGGGCCGACGCCTTCGTCTTCGGGTTCTCCAAGCTCGATGTCATGTTCGGGCGTACCACCCCGGCGGCGGTCCGCCTCGACTACGCCGACTTCGCGAAGCCCGGCGTCCGCGTTCTGCGCGAGACGATCGCCGCGATCGATCCGGAGGCCCGGCGCGTCAGCACCGACGCGGGCGTCCACGAGGCCGACGTGCTCGTGGTCGCGTTGGGCGCCGACTACGACATGGACGCAACCCCTGGCCTCGCCGCTGGCGGGAACGAGTTCTACTCGGTCGCCGGAGCCGAGCGGTTGGCGGAGATCATTCCCACGTTCTCGCAAGGGCACGTGGTGATCGGTGTGTGCGACGCGCCCTTCAAGTGCCCGCCGGCGCCGAGCGAGTGCGCGCTGCTCCTGCACGACGAGCTGGTCGCCCGCGGCGTGCGGGATGCCTGCCGGATCTCGTTCGTGATGCCGCTCGGCACCCCCGTGCCGCCTTCGCCCGAGACCTCCGTCGCCCTCGAACGGGAGTTTGCCGCCCGCGACATCGCGTTCATCGCCGGTCGCCGCGTCAGCGCACTCGACCCGCGGCGCAGCGTGGCGACGCTCGACGACGGCGGCGAGCTGGCGTTCGACCTGTTCCTGGGGGTGCCCGTGCATCGCGCCCCCGACGTGGTGCTCGCCAGCGGGATGGCCGAAAACGGCTACATACCGGTGGACTCGGCCACGCTCGAGACGCGCTTCCCCGGGGTGTACGCGGTGGGTGACGTCGCCACCGCCGGCGTGCCGAAGGCGGGAGTGTTCGCCGAGGGCGCCGCGCGCGTCGTCGCGCAGACGCTGATCGCCGAGCTGCGGGGCGGCCCGGGGCCCGAACGCCACCTGGGACGCGGGACGTGCTACATCGAGTTCGGCGAGGGGCGCATCGGCAGCGTCGACATCGACTTCCTCTCGGGCCCGTCAAAAACCGGCACCTTCCATGCTCCATCGGCGGCGCTGATGGCCGCAAAGGAGCGCTTCGGCGCGAGCCGCCGGGCACGCTGGTTTGGCCGCCGCTAGCGAGCGCGCGGCGCGGCGCGTTCACCCCCGCCCCGGCGGTTGGCCGGAATGGCGCAAACACCGCTCAAGCGCACGCTATAGGCGGTCGATGCGTCCACGATGTCGAAGCTGTCCGTGCAACCAGGCGAGCGCGAGCGCGAGCGCCGCGCCGAGGTGCTGCGCCGTCACCGCGCCGATGAGCGCGTGCGGGCGCTCTCGGGCGCCGGCGAGCTCGCCTACCTGCGCGCGCAGCTGCGGGTCGCCTCGCAGCTCACCGCGCGCCTCGCGGCCTTGGCAGAGGTCGAGGAGATGGCGCGGCTGGTGGTGGACGAGCTGCACTGCACGTTCGCGTTCTACCTCGCCGCGATCCAGCGCCTCGACCGTTGCGACCGAACGCTGCGGCTGGTCGCCGCCGCCGGCCCGCTCGCCGAGGTGATGACTGAGTTCCTGCTGCTCGAGCAGCCGCTGCACGAGGGCGTCAATGGGCGCGTCGCGCGCTCGGGCAACACCGCGCTCGTGCTCGACACCGCGGCCGACCCCGACTACGTCGTGCGCGATCCCACCACCGACCCGCGCTCGGAGCTGAGCGCGCCGATCTTCGTCGACGGCACCGTCTGGGGGGTGCTCAACATCGAGGCTGCCGCGCCGGGCGCCTTCGGCCAGGTTGACGCAGTGCTGGTCGAGGCGGTCGCCGGCTCCTTCGGCGCCGCCGTGCACCGCGCCGCGCTCGTCGCCGACCTCGAGCGCACCTTTACCACCACGCTCGCGGCGCTCACCAGCACGGTGGAAGCGAAGGACAACTACACCGCCTCCCACGGCGAGGACGTCGCCGAGCTCGCCGAGCGCGTCGCGCTGCGCGTCGGGCTTGCCCCCGCGCAGGCGCGCGACGTGCGCTACGCGGCGATGCTGCACGACATCGGCAAGATTGCCGTCCCCTCGGAGATCCTGCTGAAGCCCGCCCCGCTCACCGACGCGGAGTGGGTCGTGATGCGCAGCCACGCCGCCGTCGGCGGCGAGCTGGTCGGCCGCATCCCGGCCTTCGCCCACCTAGCCCCCGCCGTTCGCGCCTCCCACGAGCGCTGGGATGGCGGCGGCTACCCCGACGGCCTCACCGGCAAGCAGATCCCGCTCGCTGCTCGCATCATCGCCGCCTGCGACACCTACGACGCGATCGTCACCGATCGCCCCTACCGGCCGGCGCGCACGCCGGCAGAGGCCGCCGCCGAGCTGCGCCGGGTGGCGGGCACCCAGCTCGACGCGCGCGCCGTCGACGCGCTTTTGGCTGAGCTCAGTAGCCGTGCCTGACGATGTTCGCGAGCGGCTCTCCGCGTAGATAGCGACGCACCTGTTCCCCCACCAGCGCCCACGCGCGCCGGTCCGCGGCGGGGGTGTCGCCGGCGAGGTGAGGGGTGATCAACACCCCCGGGGCGTCCCACAAGGGATCGCCGGGCGGCAGCGGCTCGGGGTCGGTCACGTCCAGCGCGGCTCTGATGTGTTCGGCGCGCAGCAGCTCTCGGAGCGCGTGTGGGTCGAGGATCGGCCCGCGTGCCGCGTTGACGAGCAGCGCGCCGGGGTGCAGGCGCGCGAGCTTCTCAGCGTCGAGCAGTCCAGTCGTCTCGGAGGTGAGTGGCAGCAGCACCACCACGACGTCGGCCAGTGGCAGTAACCCGCTGAGGTCCTCCACGGCGTGCACTCCCGCACGCGGGCGCCGCGCCACACGGATCAGCTTGACGTCGAATGGGACGAGTCGCCGCTCCGTGGCCGCGCCGATCGCGCCATACCCGAGAATCAACACGGTGGCGCCCGCGAGCTCGTGGGATCCCTGCTGCGCCCAGCGGTGCTCGCGCTGGCTGTCGCGCAGCTCCGCCAGCCGCTTCGTCGAGGCGAGGATTGCCGCCACCACCCACTCCGCCACGGCTGCGTTCCTGGTACCCGCGGCGTCGCACAGTGTCACGCCGGCGGGGACGATCGGGAGCATCTGGTCGACGCCCGCCGACAGCGTTTGGACCACGCGCAGTGCCCCCATCCGGGGCAGCAGCTCGGCGATCCGTGCGTCGCCTGCGCCGGGCACCAGGAACTCCGCGTCAGTGGCTGCGAGTGGCAGCTCGCCATCGCGGGGGATGCGGTTGAGCGTCACTTCCTCGGGCAGCTCGCCGATGGCATCGTTGCCCGGACGATCCGCAATCCACAGATTCACGTGTTTGGGAGTGTATGGGGTCCTTGCTGGAGTGTCGCGGCGACCCGTCGCGAGCGAGGTCGCTACGGTGTCGCAATGTGCGCCGGCAAGGCCAACGGCGAGCAGGCCCCCCGGCAGATCGCGCTGCTGCGCGGCGTGAACGTCGGGGGCAACAACAGGGTGCCGATGGCCCACCTGCGCGAGCTGATGCAGGAGCTCGGCTACGAGGACGTGCGCACCCACCTGCAGAGCGGCAACGCCGTGTTCACCGCTGCCGGCACGCCCCCGGAGCAGGCGGCACGCGAGATCGAAGGCCAACTTGCGCGATCATTAGGGCTGGAAGTGCGTGTGCTGGTGCGCACCGCCGAGGAGCTCGCGCAAGTGGTCAGCGCCAACCCGTTGCCCGAGGCTGTCGCCGAGCCCTCGCGGCTGCTCGTCACCTTCCTCTCGGCCCCGCCCGACCCCGAGCGGTTGCGGGAGCTCGACCCGGTTGACTTCGAGCCCGACCGCTTCGGTTTCGGGGAGCGCGAGATCTACGTGTGGTGCCCCGAAGGGGTTCGCACGATCAAGCTCTCCTACGCATTCTTCGAGAAGCGCTTCGGGGTGGTCGCGACCGCGCGCAACTGGAACACGGTCACCAAGCTGCTGGCGTTGGCGCGGGAGTAGCGGGTTCTCCCGGGAGCGCTGGCTGGCAGGCGCCAGTTGGCCTTCAACGCCAGCCGCAAAGCACGTACCCTGCTCTGGCGGTCAACGTTGGGGGAGAAACGCCCCGAAAAAACACGCGCTCCCCAGGTCGTGTGGCTTGTGGAAGACTGCGGCGCATGCGAGCACACGCGCCGCGGGTGGCGGTGGTGGGACACGTCGAGTGGGTGTGCTTCGCGCGTGTGTCTCACATACCTCGCGCCGGCGAGGTTGTGCACGCCCGGGATCCCTTCGAGGAGCCCGCCGGCGGCGGTGCGGTCGCGGCAGTGCAGCTGGCGCGGCTGGCGGGCGAGGCGACCCTCTTCACCGCCCTCGGTGATGACGAGCACGGCCGCCGCTCGGTGACGGGTCTGAGCGAACGCGGTGTGTGCGTGCTGGCCGCCCCGCGAGAGGACCCCACCAGGAGTGCCGTGACGCTGGTGGATGACTCCGGCGAGCGCACGATCACCACCTTCGGGGCACGCCTCGAGCCAGTGGGCGCAGACAAGCAGGTTCCTTGGAGCGCGCTCGCGGAGATGGACGCTGTGTACTTCACCGCGGGCGACCTGGCCGCGCTGCGTGCCGCGCGCGCGGCACGGGTGCTGGTCGCCAGCCCGCGCGCGCTCCACGCCCTCGGGCACGGCGTTCCGCTCGACGCGTTGGTGCTCAGTGGCGAGGATGCGATCGAGCGTGAGGAGGCCACTCGCGCGCAGGCGGATGCCGGGCTGGTGGTGCTCACCGACGGTGCTCGCGGCG
>DATMMB010000234.1:0-2666 GCA_035569895.1 Solirubrobacteraceae bacterium
CGTGTGCTTCACCGGGCGGCCGCTGAGCAGCGAGGCCAAAGCGGTCACCATCGTCACGCCCGCGGAGGGGCCGTCCTTGGGGATCGCCCCGGCGGGAACGTGCACGTGGAACTCCTGCCCCTCAAACGCGCTGTTCTCGTCGATCCCGATCTCCTCGGCGTGGCCGCGCACGTAGGAGAGGGCGATCCGCGCCGACTCCTTCATCACGTCGCCCAGCTGGCCGGTGAGCACCAGCCCGCCGCCGTTCGCGCCGCCGCCCTTCATCGCGGTGGCCTCCACGAACAGCACGTCGCCGCCGGTGCCGGTCACGGCGAGACCGGTGGCAACGCCCGGGGTGGCGGTGCGCGACGCCGACTCCTGGAAGAACCGCTGGCGCCCGAGCGCTTCGCGGACGGTCTCCAGATCGATCTTCACGGGCGTCTTGCGCGCGGGCGCCCGCTTGGTGGCCTGCTTCCCAGCAGGCTCAGCGGGCTGCTCCCGCTTGGTGCGCTCGGCGTCCTCCGGGGGCGGGGTGTCCGCGGGCTTCGCGGCGGGCTCGACGGCCGACGCCTCACCGACTGGCTCGGCGCCTTCCGACGGCGCGGCGCCGGTCTCCTTGGCGCCGACCTGCGCGCCGCCGGTCGCCTTCGCGCCGTCCGCCGCCGGCAGGCTCGAGGCGATCTTCGTGGCGGTCTTGCGCAGCAGGGTGCCGAGCTCGCGCTCGAGCGAGCGCACGCCCGCCTCGCGGGTGTACTCCGCGATGACCAGCCGCAGCAGCTCGTCGTCGATCTCGACCTCGCCTTCGAGCAGGCCGTTGCGGTCGCGCTGGCGCGGCCACAGGTAGCCCTTCGCGATCGCCAGCTTCTCCTCGGAGGTGTAACCGTCGAAGCGGATCACCTCCATGCGGTCGAGCAGCGGGCCGGGGATCGTGTCGGCGACGTTGGCGGTGGCGATGAACATCACCTGGCTCAAATCCAGCTCCACATCCAGGTAGTGGTCGCGGAAGGAGTGGTTTTGCGCCGGGTCAAGCACCTCCAGCAAGGCGGCCGAGGGGTCGCCGCGCCAGTCGGCGCCGACCTTGTCGACCTCGTCGAGCAGGATCACTGGGTTCATCGTGCCGGCGTCGCGCAGCGCTCGCACCAGACGGCCCGGCAGAGCGCCGATGTAGGTGCGCCGGTGGCCGCGGATCTCCGCCTCGTCGCGCACGCCGCCCAGCGACATGCGCACGAACTCGCGTCCCAAAGCACGCGCGATCGACTCGCCGATCGAGGTCTTGCCTGTGCCGGGCGGGCCGATCAGGGTGAGGATCGCCCCGGACTTGGGGTCGGCCTCGATGCCGCGGTCCTGGCGCAGCTTGCGCACCGCGAGGTACTCGGTGATGCGGTCCTTGACGTCCTCGAGGCCGGCGTGGTCGGCGTCGAGGACCTCGCGGGCACCGCTAGGATCGAGGTGCTCTTCCGAGCGCTTGGCCCACGGCACCGCGATCAGCCAGTCCAGGTACGTGCGGATCATGGAGGACTCGCCCGTCTGCTCGCCCATGCGCTCCAGGCGCCCGAGCTCCTTGAGCGCCTGCTCGTGCACTTCCTCGGGCATCCCCGCGGCCTCGATCTTGGTGCGGTACTCGTCCACGACAGAGCCCTCGTCCTCGCCGAGCTCCTTACGGATCGACTCCATCTGCTTGCGCAGGAAGTAGTCGCGCTGCTGCTTCTCGGCGCCGTCCTGCACGTCCTCGCGGATGCGCTTGCGCACCTGCAGCTCGGCGAGCGACTCGCGTTGCAACTTCACCGCCAACTCGAGGCGGCCGGCGACGTCGACAGTGCGCAGCAGCTCCACCTTCTGCGCGTATGACAAATTGGGGGAGTAGCCGGCGGAGTCGGCGAGCGGACCGGGCTCGACGATCGCGCGCAGGAACGCCGCGATCCGCCCGTCGTCGCCGCGCAGCTCGAGGATCTCCTCGACGATCGCGCGGTACTCGCGCTCGAGGTTGCGGGTGCGCCCGTCAGTGGGCACGGAGTCGGGCAGCTCCTGCACCTCCACGCGCAGGTTGCCGTCGGGGCCTGTTTGCGCAGCGCCGATCCGCGCGCGGTGCTGGCCGGAGAGCGCCACCGCGCGCCCGCCGCCGGGCAAGCGGATGTGGTCGTCGACCTCGGCGACGGTGCCTACCTCGAGGAACTCGTTGTCGTGGCGGGGAACCAGCACCACGCGCTCGTCCTCGCCGACGTCGACGGTGAGCGTGATCCCCATGTTGGGGAACACCACGGTGTCGTCGAGGGGGATCAGCCGTAGCAGCGGGCGCGACTCCGAGGAGCCGGCGTCGAGGCGCGGCGTAGGGGAGGGGGAAGGGGAGTTGCCGTTATCTGAGCTTGTAGGCATCGGTATACGCTCCATATGAGCTTACGAATGTATAGCTACTATAGCAAGGAGCGCGAATTGCGCAAGGGCCCAAAAGCCGCCGATTGGTAGCGTCCAAAAAGAACATCGACACCCGCTGCCGCCAGCTGGTTAGCGTCAAAAAGAAAGCATCAAACTCGCTACCCGCCGTCCTCGAAGCTGACTTCAACGCTCTCTTCCTCGACGCGCTCCTCGACCTCGGCGAGTGCGGTGAGCGCGCGCCGGTCGGCGGGCAGCAGGGGCTCCGCCGAGAAGAGGGTGCGCGGCCACAGCTGTCGCGCGCGCACGACGTTGAC
>DATMMB010000235.1:0-2871 GCA_035569895.1 Solirubrobacteraceae bacterium
TCCGCTGATCCGGCCGACCCCCGTTTGAGCGAGGAGACGATGGAGCTCGACATGGGGGCAGTGCTCGAAGGCGTCGCGACCGACGGGGCATCCACCGCGCGGGCACAATCGCCATCCACGCGGGCAGCGGCCGCCTGAGCCGCTCAGCAAGCGCGCGAGGCCGCGGGATCCTCGCCGGAGAAACCCCGGATGCGTTCGAGCATGATCCGGTGGGCTTGGGGGTTGGAGTCGATCAGCACGTAGCGGCGGCCAAGCATCGCCGCGACCGCGCCGAGCGTGCCGCTGCCGGCGAAGAAGTCCATGCACCAATCGCCGGGACGAGTCGATGCCTGCACCATGCGTCGGAGTATCCCCTCGGGCTTCTGTGTCGGATACCCGGTCTTCTCGCTGCCGTTGGTGGGCACGATCGTGTGCCACCACACGTCGGTGGGCAGCTTGCCTCGCGTGGCCTTCTCGGCGGTCACGAGACCGGGCGCCATGTAAGGCTCCCGATCGACCTGCTCGGAGTCGAAGAAGTAGCCGTCGGGGTCATTCACGTACACGAGAATCGTGTCGTGCTTCGCGGGCCAGCGACGTTTCGTCCGCCCCCCGTAATCGTACGCCCAGATGATCTCGTTGAGGAATCTCTCGCGGCCGAAGATCTCATCGAGCAGGAGCTTGCAGTAGTGGGCCTCGCGATAGTCGATGTGAAAGTAGAGCGTTCCGCTGTCGGTGAGCAGTCGCCGCGCATGCACCAACCGCGGCTGCAAGAACGACAGGTAGTCTTCGAACGAGTCGGCGTACCTCGACTCGGCCAGCAGCCGCGTCCGAAAGCGACGGCCCCCGAAGCCGACACGGTCGCCCCCGTCGTCGCTTGTCGTGCGTAGCGTCCGGCGCGTCTGCGACCTACCAGTGTTGAAGGGGGGGTCGATGTAGATCAACTGAAACGACCGATCCTCGAACCGCGGCAGGAGGTCGAGGTTGTCGCCCAACAGGATTTGATCGTAGCGGTCCATTGCGTCAACTGTAAGCGCCGGCGCGGCTGATGATCGGCGCGCCGGCTGTCGGCCGTGTGCGCGGCCAGATGCCTGAGCGTCGCCTATAGATGGGACGCGACGGCGTGCTTGCGCTGACTTAACTACCATGGGGAGAGGCGTCAGCTTCCCTCCACGACGGGTATATTGAGCCCACGGGGCCATAGCTCAGCTGGGAGAGCGCCTGCTTTTGCAAGTCCACGCGAGGGCTTCTTTCTGTCACCGCTGTCGCTCACGGCCCGCAATTTGGGGCTTTGGCCGTCTCGGCAGCGTACTTCTGCTTCGCCCTCCTGCGGCCTGCCGTTTCCATAGCGTTTCCATAGAGCGCCCGCCAGTTGGGCTCGCCGCTCGTCGCTGTGGTTTGGCTGCGTCGAACTCGGGCAAGGCCGCGCTCTGATGGCCCGTCTAGCCGGGCCTCGCCAGCACGGGCGAAAGCGAGCTGAGCACCGCGTCCGCGAAGTCCGCACGCCACGCGGCAATCCCGCGTGGTCTTTCGTGGCTGAGAGTCGCAAGCAACTCGTCAAGCTGGCGCGCGACCCTGCGCCGCCGCCGAAGTGCGGAGATACCGACACGCTCTATCGAGTATTCGTCGTGGGTGTCAGCGAGGGCGTACCCGACGAGCTGCCAGACAGTCGCACGGTCGGCGACTGCGCTTTGCGCAGTGGACTTGAAGTCCCAAAGGACGCCGCTAGCGATGAGGTCGGCGTCCGCGCCGCCCAGCAGTCCGCTGAGCCTAAACGTGGGGTTGAGCACAAACCGCTGCGCCCTGAAATCCAGGTGATCCTCGATCGCAGCCGGCGCCAGGCGCGACAGGTCCTCGATGTAGAGCGGTGGCACGACCCGTGAGGAGTAGGTCGCCAGCGTGGGGTCGTCCATCAGCGGCTGGATGACGTACCCACCCACGACCGAGGGACCCGGACGAACGAGAAGGTCGAACCGGGCAAGCACAAGGCACAGGCGGCATAGCTCTGTGAGCGCATCGCCAGTAGGCGGAGACTCCCACGGCCGAAGGTCAGCTATGGCATGGACCGCTTCACGCTCAAGCCGTATAGCCGTCTGCGGCACCGTCGGCCGATGGGCACCATGGGTCGCAACGGTGTCGTTCAAGGCACTGGCACACAGCACTGCCCGCACCAGGTAGTCGGTAGCGGTGCCAACCAGCCCGGAGTCGCTCCCCTCTACCGGCTCGATCACGCAACGCGCGCGAGGCGTCCCACAAAGCTCGTCATTCCACCCCGCTACTACCGGCCGCGTCTGGCCGAGATTGCGCTCGAACCACACGCGAATGGGGCTGTCCCGAGCACGGAGATGCGAAGTGAGGCTCATCCGGGAGAGCGTAGATCGGTGGGCCGCCTGATGGCGAAGCGTGACGTTGAGCTGCCGATCAAGCGTGACGGCAAGGCTTTCGGTCGCCGAGACGGCGCCGTTTGCCTCCGCCAGCTGACGTGTCGGGATTTGGCTTGGGTGTCTGCTTAGCTGGTTGGCCATGACCACGCTCGATACCGCGACGCAGCGTCCCGCGACGGGTCTCGACTCGGGCGCTCGCACGCTGATCCTGAACGTTCTTGTCCTGAGCGGCTTCGGGCCAATAGATGTCGTGGAAGCTCTGTTCTTGGATCGCTACGGGAGCCGAACTGACTACTACGCGGCGCTTAGCCAGGTGTGGGATCGGTGGTTGGCTATCGTTGCGAGCAGGCCGTCAGCAGTGCGGAAGTGGACGCAGAGTTCCCGCTGACGCTCGGTGAGCTATACCCAAAAGTTGTGGATGCGCGTGAAGAGGTAGGCGGCGTACCTTCCCGGTTGATGAAGACCGAAGCCGGTGATGGCCGGCAGGAAGGCACGCCGATGATGAATGTTC
>DATMMB010000236.1:0-4133 GCA_035569895.1 Solirubrobacteraceae bacterium
GCCTCCGTGCTCGGGATCAACGAGGTCGAGGAGCTCAGGCAGGCCGTGCGGCGCCGGCTGCGGCGCACGCGCTGAGCCCGGCAACGAATTCGCGCGGCGCGGGTCCAACAGCGCATCGTGCGCGGTCGTGAGCTGCGAGGGGCGCGTTCAGCAGATATTCAGTGGAAGGACCGGATCATGACCCGCATGAACAAGCTCATACGGACTCTCGCGGCCCTGGCGTTGCTCGGCTGTCTGGCCGGGGCGGGACCCGCCTTCGCACAGGGGTACTACCGCTACCAGGCGGCGGACCGACCGGTGCAATGGTACGTCGACGGTGGCGCCAGCATCACCGAGGGTGACACTGCGGCCAATTTCAACAACGGCTGGACCGTCGGCGCCGGAGTGATCGTCAAGCCCGCGCCCGGACCGTTCATGCTGCGCTTCGGCATCGACTACGGCTACTTCGACGCGAGCGACCAGCTGATCGCCGCGAACCCGAGCGCCAACTACGGCTACATGCAGACCCTGACCGGCTTCGCGGACGGGGTGCTCGAGCTGCCGATCAATCCCTGGACACGCCTGTATGCGATGGCAGGCCCGGGCTTCGGCTATCGCGGCATCTATCTCACCAGTGGCGGGGTTTACTGCACGCCGTTCTTCTGCGGTTCCGGCTACGGATCGGGCGCACTGGTGGGGCGCGATACCAGCACCGACTTCGCCTGGAACGCGGGCGTCGGCCTCGACTTTGCGATGCCGGGGGGACAGTCCTGGTTCGTCGAGGCGCGCTACGAGCGCTTCGATACGGCCTTCGCGCCGAGCGAGTTCATCCCGATTCGCATCGGCTTCAGGTTTTAGAGTTAGGCCGCTGCGAACTCCAGGCACGCCGCCAGCACGCGCTGCAGTACGGCGCGCAGCGGCGCGGCCACGGTTTCGTCGTACGCGCACGGCCAGTCGAGGTCGGTGACGCTGCCTCCCGGCTCGCGCAGGTAGCCCCGGCAGGCGAGCTCCATCTGCACCGCGTGCACGCCGTCCGCCGGGCGTCCGTAGTGGCGCGTCGTGTAGCCACCCTTGAAGCGCCCGTTGGTTACGCGCGAGAAGTCTGACCCGTCGCACACCGCCTCGAGGCGTGCCGCCAGCTGCGGCGCGCAGCTCGCACCCGAATGGGTGCCGAGATTGAGGTTGGGAAGCACTCCGGCGAACAACCGCGGGATCTGCGAGCGGATCGCGTGGCAGTCGTACAGCACCACCCGCGCATGCCGCTGGCGCAGCCGCGCGACCTCCGCCGCTATCGCGCGGTGATAAGGCTCGAACCACGCCGTGCGGCGTGCCGCGATTTCCTCCGGCCCGAGGCCCCCGAGGCCGCGATACAACGGCTCGCCGTCGAAGGTGGTGGTCGGGCACAACTCGGTCGTCGCCTGGCCCGGGTAGAGCGAGACACCCGCAGGATCGCGGTTGGGGTCGATCACGGTCCGCGAGATGCGCGTGCGTATCAGCGTCGCCCCGAGCCCGGGCGCGAAGTCATAGAGCCGCTCGATCCACCAGTCGGTGTCCTTGCGCGCAAGCCACAACGACGCGAGACGGCGCTCGAGGTCGGCGGGGATTTCGGTGCCGGTATGCGGCATCGTCACCAGCAGCGGCGCCGCGCCGCGTGTGACCTCAAGCCACGGTGTCGTGTCCGCAGGGCTCATCCATATAATGTACGTCATGACGAGCCTGTGGTTTGAGTCGGCGCTGCTGCCACAGGGGTGGGCCCGGGACGTGCGCCTGACGGCGGCCGACGGACGCATCGAGCGGGTGCTTGCCGGGGTTGCGCCCGCGGACGGGGACGAGCGCCACTCCATCGGTCTTCCGGGCCTCCCGAACCTGCACAGCCACGCGTTCCAGCGCGGCCTCGCCGGGCTCACCGAGCGCCGCAGCAGCGAGGGGGACAGCTTCTGGACCTGGCGTGAGCTCATGTACCGCTTCCTCGAGCGCGTCGGGCCCGAGGAGCTCGAA
Organism: Solirubrobacteraceae bacterium; assembly: GCA_035569895.1. Classification (GTDB taxonomy): domain Bacteria; phylum Actinomycetota; class Thermoleophilia; order Solirubrobacterales; family Solirubrobacteraceae; genus Palsa-744. The sequence goes on from DATMMB010000236.1 coordinate 1,978, forward strand.
GCGCTCGCCGCGCTCGCTTTCGCCGAGATGCTGGAGGGGGGCTTCACGCGGGTCGGTGAGTTCCATTACCTGCACCACGATCGTGAGGGCATGCCCTTCAGCGACCCGGGAGAGCTGGCGGGCAGACTGGCCGCGGCCGCCGCCCAGACCGGCATCGGCCTTACGCTGCTGCCGACGCTCTACGCCCACGGTGGTTTTGGCGGCGCGCCGCCCACCGAGCGCCAGCGGCGCTTCATCAACGACCCGGTGCGCTTCGCTCGCATCGTGGAGGCGAGCCGCAGTGCGCTGCGCGGGCTCCCCGGAGCGAGTGTCGGAGTGGCTGCGCACAGTCTGCGCGCAGTCACGCCGCCCGAGCTCGCGGAGGCGGTCACGGTCGCACGCGGCGGTGTCATCCACATTCACATCGCGGAGCAGCTGCGCGAAGTGGACGACTGCCTGGCGTGGAGCGGCGCTCGGCCGGTGCAGTGGCTGCTCGAGAACGCAGCCGTGGACGCGCGCTGGTGCCTGGTGCACGCGACGCACGCCACTCCTGAAGAGCTGCAAGGCGTCGCCGCCCGTGGCGCGGTGGTTGGTCTGTGCCCGGTGACGGAGGCCAGCCTCGGCGACGGTATCTTCCCCGCCGCGGCATTCCTCGCCGCCGCCGGGCGCACTGGCATCGGCAGCGATTCCAACATCCGCATCGATGCCGCGGAGGAGCTGCGGACGCTCGAGTATTCCCAGCGCCTCGCGCACCGGGCCCGCAACCTGCTGGCAGCGGGCGCTGGGACCTCCACCGGACGGAGCCTGTTCGAGGCGGCGCTTGCCGGCGGCACACAGGCCCTCTGCCCGTCGGGCTCGGGCCCCGCGGGCATCGCCGCCGGAGCCCTGCTCGATGTAGTGACGCTCGCGGCCGGCCACCCCGCACTCATCGGGCGCGAGGAGGACGCGATTCTCGACAGCTGGATCTTTGCCGGCGACCGGAGCCTTGTCGACTGCGTCTGGCGTGCGGGCCGCAAAGTCGTGAGCGGCGGGCGCCACCGTGACCGTGAGGCGATCGTGGCGCGCTACGAACGCACGCTACGCACGCTCCTTGCCTGAACTGTGAAAGGGATCGACATGTATTTCCACCGCTGTGGCGTCATCCTCACCGCCTGCGCGCTCGCGCTCTTTGCGACGCTGGCCTCGGCCGCCGACCCGGCGCTTTTCGGGGCGCTCAAGTGGCGCAGCATCGGGCCCTATCGCGGCGGGCGGGCGCTCGCCGTCGCCGGCATACCGGGCAATCCCGACACCTTTTATTTCGGCTCCGTGGCCGGCGGGGTGTGGAGGACGAACGATGCGGGCGCTACCTGGCAGCCGCTCACAGACGGCACCTCGATCTCATCCGTTGGCGCCCTCGCGATCGCGCCATCCGATCACAACGTGATCTACGTCGGCACCGGCGAGGCTGCGCCGCGCGGTGACATGACTTACGGCGATGGTGTCTACAAGTCGATCGACGGTGGCAGGACCTGGAGCCATATCGGGCTCACCGACAGCCGCCAGATCGGGGCCCTGATCGTCGATCCGCGCAACGCCGACACCGTGCTGGTCGCCGCCTTCGGCCATGCCTTCGGCCCGAACGCCGAGCGTGGCGTTTATCGCACCACTGACGGAGGCAAGTCCTGGACCAAGGTGCTCTATCGCGACGAGCAGTCCGGCGCTATCGACGTCACGTTCGATCCGAACGACCCGAGCATCGTCTATGCCGCGCTGTGGCAGGCGCGCCGCCAGCCGTGGAACTTCTCGAGCGGCGGACCCGGCAGCGGCCTGTACCGCTCGCGCGACGGCGGCCTCACCTGGACGCAGCTCAAGGGCAACGGCCTGCCCGCTGGGATTCTCGGCCGTATCCACGTCTCGGTCTCGCCCGCCGACTCCAGGCGCATCTACGCGATGATCGAGGCGCACGCGGGAGGCCTGTTCCGCTCCGACGACGGCGGGGAGCACTGGGCGCGCGTCAACGACGACGGGCGGCTCACGCAGCGGGCGTGGTACTTCTCCACGGTGCTGGCGGATCCCCGGCACGCCGACACCGTCTACGCGGAGAATACCGGCCTGTTTCGCTCGACCGACGCCGGCAAGACCTTCGAGCTGCTGCCGGCGCGGCACGGCGACCATCACGGGCTGTGGATCGACCCGAC
>DATMMB010000237.1:0-5892 GCA_035569895.1 Solirubrobacteraceae bacterium
TGGACGCCGCGACGCAAGGGGCTGCTCGCAGAGCTGCTGGGAGAGCCTTTCGAGTCACTGGTGGCGATCCTCGATCGCCAGCTCGGAGTCAGGGGCCCCATCGCCCACCCCGAGGGCGGTCTGTGGGCGTCCGCCGACGACGTCAGCGGAGCCCTGCTGGTCGAGAACCTGGAGACCTTCCGAACTCTTGCAGTGCTGGCCGAGCAAAGTTGGCTGGTTCTCCATGTGCCCGGCGGACCACCACCTGCTGAGTGCCAGCTGATCGAGCGTATCGCAGCGCTCGCCCCACAGCTTCGCTTTCATGCCGTGGTCGACCTCGACCCGCCGGCATTCGCATCGCTTGTCTCCTCCAAGCTCGCACCGGCATCGAGCTCGATGCCGAGGGAATGTCTCCCTCCCTCCTGCATGCTGGCACGCAGGGGTTAGAGCTGTTCGATTGGGACCGACAACAGCTACGCCTCCTGGATGGCCGAGCGGGGCCGCTTGAGGAGCTGCGGGTGGCCATCCATCGCGAAGAACGCAAGATCGGGCAGGAGACCCTTCAACGCCAGCTCCTGGCGTTGTTCAGCGGGGAGCTACGGAGCGTTCGCCAATAGCGCCAGATGCGCGAGAGCATCGCCCAGCTCCTGCGGCAGCTGGGACACGCGGGGATCTTCGACCACGCCTACTACGTGGCGTCCGACCCCGGTCCGCTGGCAGCCCGAATGTTGTGGCTGGCGGGAGACTTCGCCGCAACGGCTTCAACGATCGCCGCGAGCCCGACCTGCGCCGGCGGCTGAAGGGCGCCATCCCGGCCAGGAGTGGGACCTGCTCGGTCTCGTAGCCAGCCAGCCGCTCGTGCGCTGCGGTGGCGCGGCGACGAGAGGCGAAGGCGCGCCGGGCGGTCGCGGGTTACGCTGGGGTTACGCCAGGGTCTGCGCGGTAGCATGTGCATCGAGGGTGCATCGCGGACCCGTGTGGCGTGCACACCGGCTGCAAATCGGCTGCAAGCACTGCCGAAAGCCTAGTATCTAAACCAAATTGATATGGGCGTCCCGATTGGTTAGAGAACCGCGAAGGCCAGCGAACACGGGCGAAACCCTCAGAAACACTGGCCCTAGCGGTAGGCTGTTTGCCCGTGTGCGGGGCTGTTCGGTGGTCGATCCATTGTGGACCCGTTGCAGCCGGTCGGAAAGTCCGTTTGCAAAGCCGTTGCCATGCCCTCGGCGTAGCGGTCGGCTGACGGGGCGCGGCGATTGAGGCCAAGAGGCGTCGGGTCCAGTGCTCTGCGACAATGCCGTTTCCGTGAGCGTGAAGCCTCCGTCGAGTCCCGCGTCTTACGAGCAGATCGGCCTCAGGTACACCCGCGCCCGCCGCACCGAGCCGCGGATCGCCGAGCGCATCTTTGCTGCGCTCGGCGATGCCAGAAGTGTGCTGAACATTGGTGCTGGCACTGGCTCCTATGAGCCTCTCGATCGCGATGTTCTCGCGGTCGAGCCTTCGCGTGTGATGCGCTCCCAGCGTCCACCCGGCGCGGCACCCTGCATCGACGCCTGCGCGGAAGCGCTGCCGTTGCCCGACCACTCCTTCGACGCGGCGCTGGCCGTGCTATCCGACCACCACTGGCGCGACCCGATTGCCGGGCTACGGGAGATGCTCCGCGTTGCCCGGCGAGTGGTCGTCTTCCAGTGGGACGACGCGGAGATCGAACGCTTCTGGCTCGTCCGCGACTACCTACCCGAGTATCACGCCCTGACGGCAGGAGGACCTACCCTCCACGAACGCGCGGCGGCGATCAACGCGCGCATGGAACCTGTCCCGATCCCGTTCGATGTGGTGGACGGCTTCTTTCACGCCTACTGGCGCCGGCCCGAGGCGTACCTGCAGGAGCCTGTCCGCCGCGGATGCTCGGTTTGGGCGCGGGTCGGTGAGCCCGCTGAGCGGCGGACTGTCACTGCGCTGGCCGAAGACCTCGACAGCGGGGTGTGGGCAGAGCGCAATGCCGAGCTGCTCGACCTCGAGAGCATCGACCTCGGCGCACGGCTGCTGGTCGCCGATGCGGGGGTCGCCGATGCGGGGTAAACCTCACTCAGATGCTCCGATGAGCCAAGCCATCCATCGGGTCAAACGCCAGCAGGCGGCTCGGCCATGACCGCTCGACTCATCGTGAGGGAGATGCGACTAGCCGAGGTCGGCTTTCGGATCGATTACTTCCACAATGCCTCGGACGAGTACCTTAGGACGCTGGGGGTCGATCGAGCACTCCTACCCACGCGGGATGCTTGGCGCGCGTTCTACGAGGAGGACTTCGCACGTCCAGTATGCGAACGCGCCAACTACTTGCTCGTATGGGAGCGTGATGGCTCCGCAGTCGGATTCAGTTCGGCCGATCGCATCGTCGTCGGCAAGGCAGCGTTCATGCACTTGCACATCTTCAGTCCCGCGATGCGAGGGAAGGGGCTGGGAGTCGATTTCGTGAAGGAGTCGGCGTCAACCTATTTCGAGGTTCTAGGGCTGGAACGCCTTTTCAGTGAGCCAAACGCGCTCAACGTAGCGCCGAACCGGACTTTGCAGCGAGCTGGGTTCCGTTTCCTATTCACCCATGAGACGACGCCCGGTTCGATCAACTTTCCTCAGGTCGCAACCCGGTGGGTGCTCGACCGTCCGCCAAGCATCCAGTCTCTCGCTTAGACCGCGAGCGTCGGCCAAGGTGGAGTCGGTCCAGCGCTCTGCGATGATCCTGACCTCGGGCTTACCTCCGTGGGAGCGGAGGCGCGGATTGGGCGCACCGTCGCCAAGAACATCGACCGCTGGCTTGGCTACTCCGTGCTGAGGAGACGCGGGTGGCAGGTGCTGCGGCGGCGGCTTGCCGCTGCTGGTAGGCGTCCAGCGCGTTGTGCGCGTGCGCGCGCTGCGCCTGGCGAGCCTGGTGTAAACGGTGGCGTTGAGGTAGTCGTCGTCGTCGTCGCCGCCGCCGTCGCCGTCGTGGCCGACCATCGCCGCAGCCGTTGCGACGACGGGCGGCGAGGCGACCGGCTCGACGCGGCCGCCTCACGAGCGGTTTCCCGGGATACAGCACAACTGCGCGGACCCCGTTGCGAGCAGCCTGCCCGCCGGATCCCACACCTTGCCGCTGACGCCCATCAGGCCCCGGTCGGCAACGTTGCATTCGCAATCGATCAGCAGCCACTCGCACTCCGGGTTGAAATGGTGAAACCAAGCACTCGTGTCGAGATTGGGCGCCAGGTACTCCCAGCTGCGGTGGCGCCTGTGAGCGGCAGGGAAGCCGTAGGTGTCCAGCAGGATCAGGGCGCGTGCGGCGTCCAGGAACGGGTCCGCGAAGCACGCTCGCGGCCGGTAACGCGCCCACTCGCGGAGCACCGGCTCCTTTGACTCGCTCTCCACCGCTTGGTCCACCGGCCGCCGTTCGATGTTGTTCCAGAAGCTGAAGCGTGGAGGTCGCTTGACGGGCAGCAGCTCCTCATAGCTCTTCAGGCCCTCGGGGGCGGGAACTTCCGGCGCTTCGGGGTGTTGGTGGCTGTACCCGGGCGCGTCGGCCGCGGTCTTGACGAGCGCGTGGAGGATCGGCTTGCCCCGCTGTGTCATCTCCACGGCGAACGACTCCGCGCGGCGGCCCTGCTTGAGCACGTTGACGGTGAGCTGGACGGCGTCGAAGGCCGGCGAGCTGAGGAAGTGGCAGTAGAAGCTCGCCGGCTGGCGGATCTCAGCGGCAGTGCCCGCGGCGCGCAGCGCGATGGCCGCGAGGTAGCCGCCGTTGGGGCCCCAGATCTCCCACCGGTCGGAGAGCTGCGCGACATGCCCGCCGTTCTCTGCCTCCTGCACGCGCGTCGCCAACTCGAGATCCGAGGCGCCCCCCATCATCGGCTGGGCCTCGTCGATCGCGCCTGCCCGTCAAGGATGATCCGGCTCATGCACCGGCCATACTCGCAGCGATGCTCGCCGGGCGCCTCACGGCCTGGGCATCTATCAGCAGCCCGGCTTGGCCGAGGCCGAAGAGGCCCGCGGGCGAGGCGACGCGCGGCCCGTCGCCCCGGTTCCCAAGCACCTGCACACGGTTACCCCGGCTCGTTGTGAGTGGCGCCACCGTTAGCCCGCGCACGGGGGAGCCCCGCGTAGGCGCCGCGGTTTGCGTGGAGCACCCGGGCGAGGCCGTGCTGGAGCCCACATTCAGAATGGCTCCTCCAGCAGCTCAATCCTGCCCCCGGGCCAGCTTGCCGCAGGGGTGAGCGGCTTCCACATGGCGGGCAGCGGCATCTCGATCAAGCCTCCCGGCTGCGCCGCCCAGACCGGCTGCTCGATAAGTTGGAACCCAAACTTGGCGTACAGGCCGATGTTTGCCGGCGCGCAGAAGAGCATTGCCCGCTCGGCACCGAGCTGTTGAGCGATCTGGAGCAGGCGCTCGATCAACACGCGCGCAAAACCGCGCCCGCGGGCGGAGCGAGTCACGATCACACCGCCAATCCCAGCTACCTGGAGCAGCGTGTCAGCCACCCGGATCTCCGCGAAGACAAGCCCGGCAAGCGCGACGAGGTTTGCCGTGTTGTCGTGCAGCCCGAGGTTGTGGCTCTTCTCCCGCCATTGCAGCGCTTCGCCAACGCTGCCCCATGGCTCGGACTCTCCGGCGAGGACCTGCTGCCAGTCGCCGTCGGTGATCCTGTCCAGCTCGACCAAGCGCACCTGCAAACAGTAGAGCCCGTTTCCGTCTCCACCGAAGCGGCGAAGTCCACTCTCCCGGCCCCGTCGTAGGCCGGCCCTTCCGTCACCCTTTGAAGCGCGACGCGCCGCGGTCGCCGAACGGGTCGTCGCGCTCGCGCACCGTCTCGCGGAAGCCGGCTTCGGCGGCGCGCTGCTGGAACGCGTGCCCCTCGGCCGTGTGGCGGGCGATGCCGTCGAAGACGGTGCCCAGGATCTGGGTGGTGTGCAGCCCTCTCGACATCGGTTGGCCTGCCCTCACGCATCGCCCGGTGGGACACCCTGCAGGTAAGTGCCTTCCCTGAACAGCGCGTTGCTCGCCGCGTTCCAGCGATCGAGCTGCGTGGGCGTGAAGAAGGGCTCGGGCAGGTGGCGCTCGATGGCGTCTGTAAGCAGCACGGTGCCGAGGATCATCACCACCGCGTGCAGCGCCGTCCACGTGAGGTCGGTGTCGGGGCGCAGTAGGTCGTTGTCGGCCAGCCGCTGCCACTGAGCGTGGGCGATCGCCACGAACGCGTCGAAGATGCCGAGCGCGGCGTCGTCGCGGTCGGCCGTCGAGCGGGCGACATAGAGAAGCGCTGTGGGGTGCTCGGCCACGAACGCCGTCACGCGGTCGCCGAGCTCCTGCTGGGCCTCGATCGGCGTGGTGTGCCCGGAGAGGTCGTTGAAGGCATCCGTGGCGAGCCTGAGCACGTGCACGTTGACCGCTTCGACGAGCGCGGTCTTGGAGGGGAAGTAGTGCTGCACGAGGCCCGGCGAGACCCCGGCGCGCTTGGCGACGTCGCGGATCGAGGTCGCGTACACCCCGTCCCTGGCGAAGCCCTCGAGGGCGGCGTTGCGGATCCGTGCGAGCCCCGTGAGGTCGGAAGCGGGTGCCTCCATACGTACCGAGGCTATACAATACAAATGTATTGGCTGCGCTTGGGGATCGTCGGCGGGTCGGTGTACGGGTAGTTGTCTCATTTTGGACATAGACCACTGACTGGACCTGTGGAACCTCGGCCAGATGATCGTAAGGCGAGATCCAGTTGTTGGTCTGTTCGCCCGGTGCCAATGTGGCGTCTCGCCGGGCCTGTGGGGTCCCAACCAAGGTGAGACACCACCGTGTGCGGGCCTAGCTTCTCGCGGAGATTTGCGAGTCACATCCGTCATACGTGCGCAAGGTATACAATACAAACGTATGGGCAACGGCAACGGCAA
>DATMMB010000238.1:0-2485 GCA_035569895.1 Solirubrobacteraceae bacterium
CCCTGCTCCCGCCATTGGCCGCCCGCGCCCCGCTCCCGCCATCGCCAGCGCCAGCCTGCGTGCTGCTCCTGCGATCGGCTTCCAGCGCCGACCGTCCGCTGGGGCGCAGCGTCAGCTGCAGCTCGTCGCCCGCCGGCTCCACCGCCTGCACGGTGCGGCCCGCCAGCGTCCGCACCCGTCCTTCAAAACGCGGACGCAGCCACCACGCGCCGGCGGGGCCGAGCGCGGTGTAGGCGACCCGCAGGCGGGTGAGCCTCGGGGTGGCGTGCACAATCAGCGGGTGGCTTGCGTACAGGCGCAGGCGCAGCCCGTCGCCCAGCCCGGAGCTCGGGTAGCGGATGCGCGCCCACGGCGAGCGCATGCCGGGCGCCGGATCGCCGTTCCACACGAGCGTCCCCTCGCGCGCCAGCACCGTCACCTCGGCGCCCTGCTCCTGCAGCAGCACCGCGGCCTCGAGCGCCGACTGCCCGGCGCCCACCACCGCCACCCGCAAACCGCGCCAGCGCGCAGGGTCGCGCTGGTCAAAGCTGTGCACCACCCGCTCCGGCGGCAGGCCGTGTAGCACCGGCGGCAGGTGCGCGTGACCCTGCACGCCGGTGGCGAGGATCACCCGGCGCGCGCGCAGCGTCTCGCCGGTGTCCAGCCCGAGCGCGAAGCCGCCCGCCGCCTGCCTCACCTGCGCGACCCGCTCGCGCCGCAACCGGTGCACGTAGCGCTCCTGAAAGGCGCGCCCGTAGCGTTCAAAGGTGTCGAGCCTCACGGGCACCCCCACGTCGCCGTACTCAAGCCCCGCCTCTGTGCAGAAGCGTGCGAGCGTGCACTCCCCGCGGGGGTCGGAGAGGCTGGAGGCGAAGCCCTCGGACTTCAGGCACATCCCACGGGGCATGTGCTCGCTCCAGGTGCCCATCGGCTCGCCGAAGATCTCGTGCGCCACCCCGCGCGCCGCCAGGTGCGCGGCGATCGACAGCCCATAAGGACCCGCGCCGATCACCGCCACGTCGGTGTCGGGTGCTTGCGGTGTGTGCGCGTGAGCGGCCAGCGCCTCGGCGCTCCTCGCGCCGTCGTCGAGATCGGCGTATGCACGGTCCCCGGCGGCGCCAACCGGCCCACCGCTCGCACCGCCGTGCACGCCCTCGCCGGGGGCGCCCGCCGCACCAACCGGGACGACCGCGCCGGCGGGGTCGGCGGCGAGCGACCCGCCCCCGCGCAGCTTGCGCACCGCGCCCGCGCTCGCCACCAGCGCCGGACGGAGGTCGCGAGGGTCGAGGTAGTCGTAGTGCAGTGGGCGACCGAAGTCCGCGAAGAACGCTCCCACCGCGCGGCGCGCCGGCGGGGAGTCGGGCTGGCCCTGCGCCGCGAGCACTTTCTTCAGCCACGACAGATCGCCCCCCAGCCAGCGCATCCGCACGCCGCTGCGATAGCCCCGCTGCTCGCGCAGGCGCTCTCCCGCCGCCCACTCATACAGCAGCCGCGGGAACGGCACGCCGGCGCGCACCGCCAGCTCCACCGAGGCCGACAGCCGGGGGTTGACCTCCATCAACGCCGCCTTCCCCCGCGCGTCGCGGCGGAACTCCACCTCCGCGTAGCCCTCCAGCTCGAGCTCTCCGACCAGCCGCTCGGCATCGCGTGCGAGGTCGGGGGGCAGGGGGATGCTTTCGCGCCGCACCGAAGAGCCCCCCAACGGCGGCACCGCGCGGGTGGTGCGTTGCGCGAAGCGCGCCCACACCCGTCCCTGCGCGTAGATAACGCTGACCGCCTCGCGCTCGCCCGGTAGCCACTCCTGCAGAACCGCACCCATCTCCTCATCCAGTACCCCCACCACAGCGGTGCGCGCCGCCGCCTCACTGGTGGCCGCCACCGCGTTCAACCGTGCTCCGCCGGCGCGCGCCTGCGCCCATGAGCGCGCCGGCTTCACCACCACCGGCAGCCCCACCTCCGCGAGCGCATCCCCGATCGCATCGGGCTCGCTCACCACCACCCCGCGGGGGACGCGCACGCCGAGCACGCGCGCGGTCTGCAGCGTGCGCGGCTTGTCAACCGCCGCCGCCAGCGCCCGCTCGGGGGCGAGCGCGAGCGCCACCGTTCGCTCCAGCTCTGATCGGCGCGCGCGCAGCGCCTCGATCGAGCCGTCGTGCAGGGGGATCAGCACCCGCGGGCGCCACTGCGCGCAGAGATCGAGCAGCGCATCCACGAACGTTTCGGGCGAACGGGTGAAGCCGGGTACGAGCGCGCTCGCCGCGCACCACCGAGAGGCGAACGCGGGCGCCGGCGCGCCCTCCTCGCACTCGACCGCCGCCGCCCGCACGCCCGCCCTGCCAAGCTCGCGTATCGCCACCAGCGCCTGGCGCTGGGCGGCGTCGAGGATTAGCGCGCTCACCTCCCCCGCTTCGCTCTGGCGCCGGCGCATCGGCGCAAGTGTACGTTCCGTCCCACCGCCGCGAGCACGCTCGCCGGCGTGTCGGTCTTTTGGTCTGTTGGTGTGTCG
>DATMMB010000239.1:0-3094 GCA_035569895.1 Solirubrobacteraceae bacterium
TGGCGCTCGGCCTGCAGAACGAGGAGCCGAAGTCCTACAACTTCGCCATCAAGCGCAGCCCCAACGACTATCAGCCGAGCGTGCTGGAGCGCCGCGGCATCCGCTAGGCTCAACGCAGCCGCGAGCGTAAAAATCAAGGATTTTCGGGGACGCCGTGAAGCCATCGCCCCGAGAGTCCTTTTTTGCACTCGCGACTGTCCTTGCCTCAATAGTTGTCGCGGCCGCTGAGCCGCAGGGGGCAACTCCGCCGCCGCCGATTCCCGCCGAGCATGCCCGGCTCGCCGACCGCTCGCTCCTGATCGCCGTCGCCACGGCCGGGGAGCGCCTGGTGGCGCTCGGTGACCGTGGCGTCGTCGTACTCTCGGACGACCGCGGCGCGAGCTGGACGCAGGCGGCGGAGGTGCCGGCCCAGGCCCTGCTCACCGGCGTGTGCTTCTTCGACGCCCGACGCGGCGTGGCGGTCGGGCACGACGAAGTCGTCCTGGTGACCGGCGACGGCGGAGATCACTGGAGGATCGCCCATTACGCGCCCGCCGCCCAGCGTCCGCTGCTCGATGTGTGGTGTGGCGCGGGCGGCGCGGCAATCGCCGTCGGCGCCTACAGCACTTACCTGGTGAGCGCCGATGGCGGCGCGAGCTGGAGCGAGCGGCCGTTCAAGGCGAGCCCCGCGCCGCGGTCCGCGGGCGTGGCGCGCGCCACCCGCGATTCGTCCGCTATCGAAGCGACCGGCGGCGGCTACCACCTGAATCGCATCGTGGGCGCGTCGGCCTCAAGGCTCTATCTGGCGGGGGAGGCCGGACACCTCTATCGCTCCGAGGATGGCGGCGCGAGCTGGCAGGAGCTCGCCTCACCCTATGGCGGATCATTCTTCGACGTGCTGCCGCTCGGTGGCGACGCGCTGCTCGCGTGCGGACTGCGCGGCAACCTGTACCGCTCGGAGGATGCCGGCCAGAGCTGGCAGCGCCTCGAGACCGGCACCGTGGCGCTGCTCGACGGGGGCGCGCTGCTCCCGGGAGGAGCCGTCGCCCTCGTCGGTCTCTCCGGGGTCGTGCTGGTGAGCCACGACGGCGGCCGCTCCTTCAGCCTCGAGCAGCAGAGCGATCGCAGCGGCCTGTCGGCCGCGCTCGCCGTCGGCGCCGGTGCGCTGGTCGTGGTCGGCGAGGGCGGCGCGCGGCTGCTCACGCTCGGCGGCGGTGCGGCTGCGGGCGCCGGAGCGCGGCCGTGACGGCCACGGCCGCTGCCGACGACGGGACACGGCCCGCATTGGAGCGCGCCCTCGAGCGCCTGATCTTCGGGCGGCGCAAGCTGCTGCTGGCGCTGTTTGCGCTCGGCACGCTGGTGCTCGGGACGGTGGCGCTGCACGGGCTGCGCATCGACACCTCCTTCACCAAGACGCTGCCGGTGCGGCACGAGTACATGCGCACCTACCTCGATCCGAAGGTGGTCGAGTTTCAGGGCGCCAACCGCGTGCTGGTGGCGCTCATCGCCCGCGACGGCAACATGTTCACGCCGGAATTCTTCGCGGCCCTCCGCCAGGCGACCGACGCCATCATCGTCATGGACGGCATCGACCGCACCCGCGTGCAGTCGATCTTCACTCCCAACGTGCGCTACCTGGAGGTGGTGGAGGACGGCATCGAGGCGGGCAACGTGATGCCGGAGGACTTTACGCCCACGGCCGCGAACTTTGCGCGCGTGCGTGACAACATCCGCAAGGCCGGCATCATCGGCCGCCTGGTCGCCAACGATTTCTCCGGCGCCCTGGTGAGTGCCATCGTGCTCGACCAGGACGCGCAGGGCAGGCCGGTCGATCCGATCGCGGTGGCGCATGCGCTCGAGCGCGAGGTGCGCACGCCGCTCGAGGGGCACGGCATCGACGTGCGCATGATCGGCTTCGCCAAGGTGGTGGGCGACATCGCCGATGGCGCGGCCTCGGTGGTCATGTTCGCCGGCATCACGCTGGTGCTGACGCTGCTGGCGGTGCGCCTCTACTGTCAGTCGTGGCGCATCGCCTGCGTGCCGGTGCTGTGCTCGGTCGTCGCGGTGATCTGGCAGCTCGGCTCGCTCGTGGTGCTGCGCTACGGGATCGATCCGATAGGGCTGCTGGTGCCGTTCCTGATCTTTGCGATCGGAGTGAGCCACGGGGTGCAGAAGATCAGCGCCGCCGCGGACGCCGCGTTCGCCGGGCTCGACAGCGAGGCAGCCGCCCGCCGGGTATTCCGCCAGCTATTGATGCCGGCGGTGGTCGCGCTGCTCGCCGACCTGGTCGGCTTCGTGACCATACTGCTGATCCCGGTCCAGGTGATTCGCGAGATGGCCATCACGGCCAGCATCGGCGTGGCGATCGTCATCCTCACCGATCTGGTGCTGCTGCCGGTGCTGGTGTCCTATGTGCATTTCGATCCCGGCTATCGCGGCCGGGTGGAGCGGCGGCAGCGACAGCTCGCGGCGCTGTGGCATCACCTGTCCGCGCTCACCGCGCGGGGTCCGGCGCTCGCCATCATCGTGATCGCGGCGCTGCTCGGAGTGGCGGGCTGGTGGAAGGGGCGCGAGACCCCGATCGGGGACACGCAAGCCGGGGTGCCGGAGCTGCGCGCGAACTCGCGCTACAACCGCGACAACGACCTCATCACCACCCGGTTCTCGATCGGCGTCGACGTGCTGACCGCGATCGTCGAGTCGCAGCAGCCGCTGTGCGTCAGCCACGACCTGATGACGGGGGTGGATCGTTTCGCGTGGCACATGCGCAACGTTGCCGGCGTCCAGGACGTCATCACGCTGCCCTTCATCGCCAAGGTGGCGATCGCCGGCTGGAACGAGGGGAGTCTGAAGTGGCGCAGCATCCCGCGTGAGCAGACCCAGCTGACGCAGTCGACGCGCTACATCGAGACCAGCACCGGGTTGCTCAATGACAACTGCGACGACGTGCCGGTGATGATGTTTCTGCTCGACCACAAGGCCGGCACGATCGCGCGCGTGGTGGCGGCGGTGAAAGCCTGGCGCGCCGCCAATCCGCTCTCGGGTGCGGTGCTGCGCCTGGCGGCCGGCAACGTCGGGGTGATGGCGGCCACCAATGAGACCGTCAAGGCCAAGG
>DATMMB010000240.1:0-10614 GCA_035569895.1 Solirubrobacteraceae bacterium
TTGCGCGCAGATTCCCTGGTGGGAAGGGGAGCCGCAGCGGCGCGCGAGCTGCTCAGGCGCGGCGGTGTGTACGCGCATGCCCTGCAGCCACGGCTCGCGCGCGGCACCGGCGGTGGCCCACACCTCGCCGACGGTGTGCGCGCGGCGTCCGCGCAGCGCCTCCATCACGGGGTTGCGGCCGTAGATGATCACTGTGACAGCGGGATCAGCTCGGGGCCGTCGATGCCGTCCCGGACCTCCCAGCCCAAAGCCGCAATCCGCTCGCGCAACTTGTCGGCAGTCTTGAAGTCTCGCGCAGCACGCGCCTGGTCGCGCAGCTCAGCAAGCTCGCGCACCCCGAGGGGCGCTTGCTTGTCGGGCTCTAGCAAACTCGCCAGACCCAGCACGATCAACATCTCACGGAGGTCGTTGTGCCCCTTGACCCCCAGATGCCCCGCGCCTCGGATCCACTCATACAGGTTGGCAAGTGCGGACGGCGTGTTGAAATCGGCTGCAAGCGCATCGAAGAAACGATCGCGAAACGACTGTATGTGCCTCTTCTCATCGTGATCGCGATAGCTGGTCACTCCGGCACCGAGTCGGCGACCAGCCTCGCGGATGTGGTTGACGTTCGCCTGCGCACGCTCGAGCGCGACATCGGAAAAGGCCAGCGGCTGGCGATAGTGCCCCGAAATGAGGTACATCACAACCGCCTGCGCTCCGTATCGCGCGAGCAGCTCATGCAGTAGGGCGATATTGCCGGCCGACTTGGCCATCTTCTCGCCGGTGAGCTGGATCATGCCGTTGTGCATCCACAGCCGCGCCAGCTCCCTTCCGCGTGCGGCGCGCGTCTGCGCGGCCTCGTTCTCGTGGTGAGGGAACACCAGGTCGGAGCCGCCGCCGTGAATGTCGAGCTCGACCCCGAGGATCGACTCAGCCATTGCGGAGCACTCGATGTGCCAACCTGGCCGTCCTCTACCCCAAGGTGAGTCCCACGCGGTGTCCTCGTCCGGCTTGTGCGCCTTCCACAAGGCAAAATCGTGTGGATCTTCCTTGTGTTCGCCGGGGTGGGCGGGATCCGAATCCCCCTCGCCCTGGTCCATCTCGTCCAGGCGCCGGTGCGAGAGACTGCCGTAGGCGGGATCTGAGCGCACACGGAAATAGACATCCCCGCCAGCGGCGTACGCGTGGCCAGCGAACACAAGCGCGGAGATGTGCTCAATGATCGCCTCCATTGTCTGCGACGCGAGCGGCTCGTGGTCGGGGCGACCGAGCCCGAGCGCGTCGGTGTCGGCGCGATAGTGCGCGGTCATCTCCGCCGCCAGCTCAGTGCTGGGGCGGCCCTGCGCCCGCGCGGCGTCGTAGATCTTGTCGTTGATGTCAGTGATGTTCACGACCAGCGTGATGTCGTACCCCTCATGCTCCAAAAAGCGCTTGAGCAAGCTGAACACGACGAACGGACGGGCGTTGCCGATGTGGATGCGGGAGTAGACGGTGGGGCCGCACGCGTAGATCCCAATCCGGCCGGGGTCGCGAGGGCGCAGCGGCAAGACCTCACCGGTGCGGGTGTCGTGCAGGCGGATCTCGCGCATCGCGCGCCAACCCTAGCGGGCGCTGATGCTCGCCACCGCCAGCGCCGCGACGCCCTCGCCGCGGCCGACGAAGCCGATGCGCTCGCCGGTGGTGGCTTTCACGTTTACGCGCCCGGCCGGCAGGTTGAGCGACCGCGCCAGGCGCTCGCGGATCGCCTCGCGGTGGGGCCCGAGCTTGGGCGCCTCCATGATGACGGTGCAGTCGACGTTCTCTACCTCAAAGCCGGCGGCGAGGACACGGGTGAGCACGGTGGCGAGCAGCTCCAGCGAATCGGCGTCGCGGTAGCGCGGGTCGGTGTCGGGAAAGTGCTCGCCGATATCGCCCAGGCCGGCGGCGCCGAGCAGCGCGTCGATCACCGCATGGGTGAGCACGTCGGCGTCGGAGTGGCCTTCCAAGCCACGCTCGCACGGGACCTCCACCCCACCGAGGGTCAGCCGCCGGCCGGCGGCGAGGCGGTGGCAGTCGTAGCCGATTCCGCTGAGGGTCATTGGGGATCGTCCGCGTGGGCGAGCACAGGAACGGGCTGGCGCGCGCCGGCCATCCTAGCCGGCGGCGACGGCCGGCGCGGGGAGCGGAGCCGCTTCACGCCACCCCCGCGCCGAGCGGGACAAGCCGCCGGGCGCGGCGTTCGAACACGCACAGATCGTGCACGCCGACACGATCCAGGAGCTCGATCGCCCGCTCGTAGTCGGCGCCGACGTCCTCGGGCCGGTGAGCGTCGCTTGAGAGCGCGACGGGTGCGCCGGCTTGCACGCACATCCGTAGAAACGCCGGCGCCGGGTAGAGCTCCCGCGCGCGCTTGCGCAAACCGGCGGTGGAGACCTCAACCGCGATTCCCGACTCGGCGATGCCCTCAATCGCGAGCTCGTAGTAGCGGCGCAGGTCGCCCTCTGGTCGCGGCCGCTCGCGGCCCCACACCTTCACGAGATCGGGGTGCGCAAGGATGTCGAACAGGCCGCTGCACGCCGCCTCGCCGAGCGTCTGGAAGTAGCGTCGCCAGATCTCCTCGGCGGAGCGGGTGGTGCTCCACACGCTGTACTCCTCCATGTCGAGCGACTCATCGCGCAGGAAGTGCACCGAACCGACGACGTAGTCGAAGGGGTGCGCCTCCAGCAAGTTGGCGATGCGGTCTTCGCCACCGGGGATGAAGTCGGCCTCGATCCCCAGCTTCAGATCGGTGTCTTCGCGCACGAAGCGACAGTACTCGGCGAGGTCGTCGTGCGCGTATTCCCGCCACAGGGGGTGCTTCCACACGGTGAGCGCCTCGCGGAAGCGGTAGATGTGCTCGGCGACTCCGAGCTCGTCGATCTCGCGCTCGCCGGCGACCTCGCGGTAGCGCTCGACGTTGGCGGCGGTGAAGTGCGTGGCGGCGGTCGCGCCGAGCTCGTCGGGGCGCAGGTGGAGGTGGTAGTCGGTGAGCATCGGGCGCGATTCAAGCACGCTTGCCATCCACCAGCAGTGCGGCGAGCGCCAGGTCGAGCGGCGTGGTGATCTTGAGATTCTCGCGGGGCGCCTCGACGACGACCACACGACCCCCATTCCGCTCCACCAGCCAGGCGTCGTCGGTGGCCTGCGCCAGCAACTCCTCGGGCACGTCGAGCGCGCGCTCCAAGGCGTGCCGGCGAAACACCTGCGGCGTTTGCACCGCCCACAGCCGCGAGCGATCGAGTGTCTCGGTCACGGTATGGATCTCCCCCGCCCCCTGCCCATCCTCCACCCGCTTGATCGTGTCGGTGACAGGAGCCGCGGCGAGCGCGCCGTCCACGCCCTCGGCGAGCGCGGCGGCGATCACCCGCTCGGCGAGCGCGCGCGTGAGCAGCGGGCGCGCCGCGTCGTGCACGAGCACCGGGTCGCCCTCGCCGGCGGCGGTGAGCGCGAGGCGCACCGACTCCGAGCGCGCCGGGCCCCCGGGCACGGCGATCGTGCCGCGCGGCGCGTCGATCCCGGGCGGGAGCGCCTCCATGTCTCCGGGCAGCGCGATCGCGATTCGCTCGATCGACGGCACTGCGCGCAACGCGTCGAGGCTCCACTGCAGCAGCGGCCTGCCGGCCAGCTCCACCAGCGCCTTGGGGTTGCCGCCGCCAAAGCGCGCGCCGCGGCCAGCGGCAACGATCAGGGCGACGGTCACGTCAGATACTGTCGCGCACGCGGCAGAGGGTCGCCTGCCGCGTGCGCGACAGCCCCGCTACTTAGCGACCGCCAGCTTGCTGGAGGCCGAGTTGGCGAGCAGCTCGTCGAGATAGCCTTCGGCGTCGTCCTCATCCTTGTCGAGCGCGTACATCAGCTCGGAGGCGAGAATCTTCTTGGCGCGCGTGAACATCTGCTTCTCGCCGGTCGAAAGCCCCTTCTCCGACTCCCGCAGCGCCAGGTTGCGCACCACCTCGGCGAGCTCGTAGATGTCGCCGGTCTTGATCTTGTCGCGGTTGTGCTTGAAGCGCCGGTTCCAGTTCTTGGGCATGTCCGAGACTTCGTCCTGGAGCACGTCGAGCACCTTCTTGACGGTTTCCTCGTCGATCACCCTGCGCAGACCGGCGATGCCAGCGTTCTCGGTGGCCACCTTCACGGTCATGTCGTTGTGCAGGATCTTGATCGTCAGGTACTCGCGACATTCGCCGAGCACCTCCATCTCTTCCTTCTTGAGAACCTTGCCGGCGCCGTGATGGGGGTAGACCACATGGTCGCCCAACTCGAACTCGATGCACTCGACTTCGCTGACGACGTCGAGGCCCTCGATCATCTCCGCTTCGATTACTTGGGGAATGGGAACGTCCTCCTTCGTGAGCGAGCCGGTCAGATGAGCGGCTCTGGGCTTCAACCCTGCAGGAAACTGTCTCAGGTCTGCAGGTAACGGTCCACGAGGTTGATCTCCTGCAGCCGGCGAAGGCCCTCGCGGATGTCCTTCGCCCGAATCTCCCCCACTCCCTCGATCGCCTCGAGCTCGGCGTCGGTGGCCGCAAGCAGCTCATCGAGGCCGCCGAGCTCCTTCACGATCTCCGCCACCACCAGCTTCGGCAGCCGCGGGATCCGCCCCAGGATGCGATGACCGCGCGGCGACACCGCGTAGTCGAGCGTGTTCAGCTTGCGGTCGTACCCGAGCAGCTCGGCGAGCCGCCCGAAGTCGAGCAGATCCTGATGGCCCAGCCGGCCGATCTCCTCGAGCGCGGCGGCGAACGCCTCGTCGGAGTAGTCGGCGAGGTAGTCCTGCACGAGCGCCGCCTTTTCGGAGGCGGTGCCGACCATCGTCTCCTCCAGCTGCATCTCGATCAGGCGACCCTCGGTGCCGAGCTCGACGATGTAGCGCTCGATCTCCACCGCCATCCGCGCCGCGAGCTCGGAGCGCTGCAGCACGGTGAGCACGTCGTGCAGCGTCACGCCGCCCTCGAACTCCAGCGCCGTCAGCCGTGTGGAGACCTGGTCGAGGCGGGTGCGGTACTTCTCCAGCGTGGCGAGCGCCTGGTTGGCCTTGGCGAGCACGACGGGAATGTCCTGGAGGATGTACTTGACGCCCCCCACGTACAGCGACACCACCTCGCGCCGCTGGGAGATCGCGATCACGAGCGCCTCGGTCTGCTTGGATATGCGCTCCGCCGTGCGGTGGCGGGTGCCGGTCTCGAGCGTGAGGATCGTCGGATCGGGCATCAGCTGGACGTTGGCGTGCGCGATCTTCGTGGAGTTGGCGTTGAGGATGATCGCCCCGTCCATCTTCGCCACCTGATAGAGCAGCGCCGGCGCGTAATCGATGTCGAGCTTGATCCCCCCTGAGAAGAGGAAGCTCAGCTCCTCGGGGTCGCCGATCACGATCAGCCCGCCGGTGCGGGCGTGCAGGATGTTCTCCATCCCCTCGCGCAACGCGGTGCCGGGCGCCACCATCTCCAGCGCCTTCATCAGACCGGGCTCCGGGCGAGCTTCGGTATCGAAATCTTCGCCGGATCGTGGAGCCACAGCCGCTATTTTACGGTATTGAGCTGGGATTTAGCGTCTCCTCGGCCCCTCGTGGGCGCTTGCGACGCTTGGCACAAGCCGTAGAGGTCGCTGTGAGGCGGGGCCGGCTACGGTCAGTGTGGCGCCGCTACGCTGCCACCGCTGGGCTGAGGCTCATCCGCCCGCGCGGCAGCGCCCGCGCCAGTGCGTCGGCGAGTGTGCCCGCCTCGAACGCATCCCCACCGCTGCCCGGCGGGGCGAGCACACCGCTCAAGCCATGCCTCGCGGCCTCCTGCAGACGTCGCTCGGGATGCCCCACCCAGCGCAGCTCGCCGGTGAGACCGAGCTCGCCAAAGCACGCCAGCGGAGTGGCGGCGGCTGAGTCTGTGAGCGGCGGCCCTCCGCCTGCCTCGCGCGAACCGCCGACCGACGCGCCCCCGCCCGCCGCGGCTGAGCCAGTGAGCGGCGGCCCGCTGCCTGCCTCGCGCGAACCGCCGACCGACGCGTACCCGCCCCCCGGGGCTGAGCCGGCGAGCGCCGCCCCCCGGCGCGCGGAGGCGACGGCAAGCGCGATCGCGAGATCGACCCCGGGCTCGTCGACGCGCACGCCTCCGACCACGTTGACGAACACGTCATGACCGGCGAGCCCGACGCGCCCGTGGCGGGCGAGGATCGCCAGCACCAGCGCGAGGCGGTTGCGATCCAGGCCGGATGCCACGCGGCGCGGCTGCTCGAGCTCGGAGGGCACCACCAGCGCCTGCACCTCCACGAGCAGCGGCCGTGAGCCCTCCATCGTAGCCAGCATCACGCTGCCGGGGGCGCGTGTGGCCTGGGCGACAAAACGCGCGGACGCGTCGAGCACCTCGACGAGGCCGCCCTGGCGCATCTCGAACAGCCCCGCCTCGTTGGTCGAGCCGAAGCGGTTCTTCAGCGCGCGCAGCTCGCGGTAGGGACGCTCGCGCTCGCCTTCGAACTGCAGCACGCAGTCGACGAGATGCTCCAGCACGCGCGGGCCGGCGAGCGCGCCGTCCTTGGTGACGTGGCCGACGAGGATCGTCGCGATCCCGCGCGCCTTGGCGAGCTCCATCACGCGCACCGCCACCTCGCGCACTTGGCCGACCGAGCCGGGGGCGCCGGACAGCTCGGCGGCGTGGAGCGTCTGCACCGAGTCGATCACGCATGCTTCGGGAGCGTGCGCGTCGAGCACGTCGAGCACGGCGTCGAGGTCGGTGTTGGCGACAATCGGCACGCGCAGCGCCCCGCTCGCACAGGGCGAAGCGGAATCGCCAGCCCGATCAGCGCACCTGGTGTCAAGACGCTCCGCGCGCAGGCGCACTTGCTCGGGCGACTCCTCAGCGCTCACGTACAGCGTTCGCCGGCCGGCGGCGGCGAGATGGCCGAGCACCATGTTGGTGAGCGTCGACTTGCCGATCCCCGGAGCGCCGCCGAGCAGCACGAGCGAGCCGGGCACGAGGCCGCCGCCGAGCACGCGGTCGAGCTCGCCGATGCCCGTGGAGAGGCGCGCCATCGGCTCCGCCCCCACCTCGGCGAGCGCCACCGGCACGAGCGCCTGGGAACCGGCTGCACCCGCAATGCCCCCCGCGCCCACTCCACGGCGCGCGGCCCGCGCACCGCGACCTCGGCCCATGGCCGGTGCGCCGGTGATGGCCCGTGCGCCGGTGGTGGCCACCGGCGCACGCTCCTCGACGAGCGTGTTCCACGCCTCGCAGCCGGGGCACTGCCCATACCAGCGGGCCGACTGGACGCCGCACTCAGAGCAGACGTGGATCGATTGCGCGCGGGGCACCCCCGCAGGCTACGGCCCGGTGGGGACGCGACTGGATTTCGATAGCGATAGTAGATCCAATCGAGAGGAAAAACTATCTATGCAAAATCAAAAAGGTGTTTGCAATTGCTATCGGCTTCGCGAAAGTCGATGCACAACCGCGGGTGTATAACCATCGCTATCGGCTTTTAAAAAGTAGATGCGCACACGCAAAGGGCGTATAGCAATCGCTATCGGCTCTCCCGAGAGACGATTCCCCCTCTCCCGAGAGACGATCGCGGCGCGAGCCTGCTACTCGCCAGGGTCGGCGGGCAGCTCGGACGCAGCGTCGTGGCCGTCATGCCCGTCATGCCCGTCATGGCCTTCGCCCTCGGGCATATCGTCGCCCGCGGGAAGCTCGCCGGGCTCCGAATCCTCGGCATCGCCGCTGCCGCCCGCGCCCGCGCCGACGCCGGCGCCGACGGGGGTCTTTTGCTTCTTGGGCTTGATGATCGTAAGTTTGACCTCGCCGTCCCCCCCCTCGGCGGGCGGGTCGACGACCACGGTGGCGCCGGGGATGACCTGCTCGCGCAGCACGAAGTCGGCGAGCGGGTCCTCGATGTAGCGCTGGATCGCGCGCCGCAGCGGGCGGGCACCCATCGCCGGGTCCCAGCCCTTTTCGACGAGCATTTCCTTGGCGGGATCGGTCAGCTCCAGTTGCAGCTCGCGCTCGGCCATCGTCTCGCGGATGCGCAGCAACAGCAGCTCGACGATCTGCTTGATTTCGTCCTTGCCGAGCTTGTGGAAGACGATCACGTCGTCGATGCGGTTGAGGAACTCGGGACGAAACGCTTTCTTGAGCTCGCCCATGATGCGGCTCTTCATGTCCTCGTAGGTGATCCCCGTCTCGTCGTCTGACACGGCGAAGCCCAGCGGCGTGTTGCGCGCGATCTCCGCGGCGCCGATGTTGGAGGTCATGATCACGATCGCATGGCGGAAGTCCACCGTGCGCCCCTGCGCGTCGGTGAGGCGGCCGTCCTCGAGGATCTGCAGCAGGATGTTGAACACGTCGGGGTGGGCCTTCTCGATCTCGTCGAGCAAGAGCACGCAGTAGGGCTTGCGCCTGACCGCCTCGGTGAGCTGTCCGCCCTCGTCGTAGCCGATGTAGCCGGGCGGCGAGCCGACCAGGCGCGAGACGGCGTGCTTCTCCATGTACTCGGACATGTCGATCCGCACCATCGCGTCCTCGTCGCCGAACAGGAACTCGGCGAGCGTGCGCGCCAGCTCGGTCTTGCCGACGCCGGAGGGGCCGAGGAAGATGAACGAGCCGGTTGGGCGCTTGGGATCCTTCAGGCCCGCGCGCGAGCGGCGGATCGCCTTGGAGATCACCTCGATCGCGGGGTGCTGGCCGATCACGCGCTTGTGCAGTTCCTCCTCCATGCGCATCAGCTTCTGGGTCTCGGCCTCGGTGAGCTTGAACACGGGGATGCCGGTCCACATCGAGACGATTTCGGCGATCTCCTCCTCGCCGATCGCAGGGCGGTCGCCGGACTCGCCGGCTTCCCACTCTTCCTCAAGCTCGCGCTTGCGGTTGGTGAGCTTGCGCTCCTGGTCGCGCAGCGCCGCGGCCTTCTCGAACTCCTGCGCCTCGATCGCGGCCTCCTTCTCGCGCCGCGTGGTCTCGATTTCCTCCTCGAGCTCGCGGTTGGCGGGCGGCGAGGTCATCGACTTGATGCGCATCCGCGAAGCAGCCTCGTCGATCAGGTCGATCGCCTTGTCGGGCAGGAAGCGGTCGGAGATGTAGCGGTCGGCGAGCTCAGCGGCGGCGCGCAGCGCGTCGTCGGTGATCTGCACCTTGTGGTGCTGCTCGTAGCGGTCGCGCAACCCCTGCAGAATCTCAACGGTCTGGTCGATCGAGGGCTCCTCCACACGGATCTGCTGGAAGCGGCGCTCCAGGGCGGAGTCGCGCTCCAGATACTTGCGGTACTCGTCGAGCGTGGTGGCGCCGATCGTCTGCAGCTCGCCGCGCGCGAGCGCCGGCTTGAGGATCGAGGCGGCGTCGATCGCGCCCTCGGCGGCGCCGGCGCCGACGAGATTGTGCAGCTCGTCGATGAACAGGATGATGTCGCCGCGCTGGGTGATCTCCTTCATCACCTTCTTCAAACGCTCCTCAAACTCGCCCCGATACTTGGAGCCGGCGACGAGCGCGGCGAGGTCGAGCGTGTAGATCTGCTTGTTCTTCAGCAGCTCGGGCACGTCGGAGTTGGTGATCCGCTGGGCGAGACCCTCCACCACAGCGGTCTTGCCGACGCCCGGCTCGCCGATCAGCACCGGGTTGTTCTTGGTGCGACGCGAGAGGATCTGCATGATCCGCTCGATCTCGGTCTCACGCCCGACGCACGGGTCGAGCTTGCCTTCGGCGGCGAGCTTCGTCAGGTTGCGCCCGAACTGGTCGAGCAGCTTCGAGGACTTCTTGCCTTCCGCGCCGCCCCCGCCCGCTCCCGCGCCCGCGGGGGCGCCGGCGCCCTGGCCCTGGCGGCGGCCGGAGGGGCCGGAGAGCATCCGGATCACCTCGTTGCGGATCTTCTCGGAGTCGGCGTCGAAGTCGAGCAGGATGCGCGCGGCGACGCCCTCGTTCTCGCGCACCAGCCCGAGCAGGATGTGCTCGGTGCCGATGTAGTTGTGCCCGAGCGAGAGCGCCTCGCGCAGCGCCAGCTCCAGCACCTTCTTGGCGCGCGGCGTGAACGGGATCTGCCCGGAGGTGACCTCCTCGCCGGAGCCGACGATCCGCACCACCTGGGCGCGGACGCGCTCGACGGTGATGTCGAGGCTCTCCAAGACGCGCGCGGCGAGCCCCTCCTCCTCGCGCAGCAGCCCGAGCAGGATGTGCTCGGTGCCGATGTAGTTGTGCTTGAGCGTGCGCGCCTCTTCCTGCGCGAGAACGACCACCTGACGGGCCCGTTCTGTGAATCGCTCGAACATGATGCTGGTGAGCCTCTCCGGTATGTCGCGGTGTCAGGGAACGGTCGTGGGGAGGGCGGGGCGGGTGGGGTCCCCATTTAATCCTCTTCGTCTCGATCCGCTCGAAAGATGAGCCCCCGGGTATCGGTCGCCGCCTACCGGACAGTCTACCAACGCCCCCAGCGACCCTCCACCGGGAAGCGACCCAAACCCTTCATCGGTGAGCGGCCGCTCGGCGCTCCGTAGCATCTACGGACGCACCTCCGAGCGCGGTCGTTCCGGCGGTCGCGGGCTACGAGCGCATCGACGGGAACAGCACCACCTCGCGGATCGAGTCGCGGCCCGTGAGCAGCATCACGAGCCGGTCGATCCCGAGCCCGACGCCGCCCGTCGGC
>DATMMB010000241.1:0-3782 GCA_035569895.1 Solirubrobacteraceae bacterium
ACCTGCTCACCGAGCGCGAGCGCATGGGAGACCTGTTGGGAGACCTGCCGTGACACGCGTGGTGAGATGCCGCGTGATGAGCTGTCGCCGTCGCACGGCGAGCTGCCGCGACCGGTGTCGTGAGGACGACAGGCGGTGTGAAGTCATGACACGTGTGCATTCGCAAGCGACGGGTGAGGAGGCGAGATGAGCGCCGTCGAAGTCGAGCTCACCGTCCCCTCGATCGAAATCTCGTTCGGCGGCGAAGAAGAAGCCACCGGCGGCGGCGCCGGCGGGCCGGGGGCCCGCCCGGAACCGGTCGGCGAGCTGCGCTTCCTGGTGGAAATCGCCGGCGTGGAAATCGGCTGGTTCAGCGAATGCACCGGCCTTCAGGCCGAACACGAAATCACGGAATACCTCCCCGGCGGCGCCGTCTCGCCGGTGAAGCTGCGGGGCGCGATCAAGTACCCCAACATCGTGCTCAAGCGCGGCATCACCACCGAGGACGCGCTGCTGCAGTGGTTCTTCGAAGCGCAGTCACCCGAAGAACGGCCCGACCTGACGATCACGCTGTACAGCCCGAGCCTGCAGCCGATCCAGCAGTGGGTCTTTCACGGCGCGTTCCCGCTGAAGTGGCAGGGGCCCTCGCTGAACGCCGCCTCCAACAAGACGGCCACCGAAGCGCTCGAGCTCGGCCACGCCGGTATGGACCCCGCGTTGAGCGGAGCCGTCAATGGTTGACGGCGGCGGCGTCCGGCGGGTGCCCGTGGTGAATGGAGCGTCCGTGGCTCGTGGCGGCGGTGCGCGGCGGGCGCGCGTGGTGAAAGGAGCAGTCAATGCCTGAAACCGAAACGCTCCAGCAGGCGCAGATCATGATCGAAGGCGAAGAAGAACCCCTGGTCTGCCTCTTCAACCCCAAGGAATACACGATCACCAAGAGCTCGACCTGGAACGCCAAGCAGGCCGCCGGCGTGAGCCTGCCGCCGGTGCAGTATGGGGGCGGCGCGCCGCGCGAGCTCTCCTTCGAGATCCTGCTCGACGACCAGGAAGGCACCTACGAAGTCGAACCGGACGTCAACCGGCTGTTCATGGCGATGGAAGCCAACCCGGCGACCGCGACGCAGTCGGGCAAAGGCAACCCCACGGCATCCCCGCCGAAGCTCACCTTCTCGTGGGGCGCCACGGTCTCCTTCGAAGCGGCGCTCAAGAGCCTCTCGGTGCAGTTCGTGCGCTTCGCCCCCGACGGCACGCCGATCCGCGCGAAAGTGAAACTCACGCTCGTGCAGGTCGAAGCGGCCGACTCCCGCTCGGGCGTGGAAACGCCGCCGCCGCAGAACCCCACCACGCGGGCGCGCGCGGAACTGGGGGCGCGCACGGTGCGCGACGGCGACACGCTGCAGTCGCTCGCCTACGACGCCTACGGCGACCCCACCGCATGGCGGGCGATCGCGCGGGCCAACGGCATCGACGACCCGCTGCGCCTGCGCCGCGGCTCGCGGCTTTCGATCCCGCGCCTCACGCCATGAGCCGGGCTGTGACTCAGAGGATCGTGGCGTGGTTCGTCTGTGACTCAGGGGATCGTGATCGCGGCACGAGCCCGTCTGTAACCCGCGGGATCGCCGCATGAGCCCCGCCGCCACCCAGGGGATCACCGCCGGCATCGAAGTGCGCCTCGGCGGGCAGGCCCTGGAACCGAAGGTGCTGCAGAAGCTGATCGAGGTGCGCATCCAGGAGAACCTGATGCTCCCCGACTCCTTCCTGATGCGGATCTCCGACCCCGACATGAAACAGGTGGACTCCTCGGTGTATGAAATCGGCGCGGAAGTGGAAATCCTGCTGGCCTCCGCGCAGGAAGGCGTGCTGCAGCCGATCTTCAAGGGCCAGGTGACGGCCCTTGAACCGGAGTTCTCCGGCGGCGGCGCGTATGTGGCGCTGCGCGGCTACGACAACTCGCACGCGCTGCACCGCACCAAGCGCACGCAGACCTACCAGAACGTCACCGCCGGCGACGTCGCCGAAAAAGTCGCCTCGCGCTCGGGCCTTTCGCTGGGGACGATCGACCCCTCTGGCGCGCCCCACGACTTCATCCAGCAGAGCAACGAGAGCGACTGGGAGTTCCTCTGGCGGCTGGCGGGGGCGATCGACTTCGAGGTGGTGGTGCTCGACAAAGAACTGCACTTCCGCGAAGCCGGCGGGATGGCCGACGCCGAACCGGTGACGCTCGCGTGGGGCAAGCAGCTGGTCTCCTTCCGCCCGCGCGTGACGGGCGTGCAGCAGATGCACGAAGTGCTCGTGCGCGGCTGGGACCCCGCGACCAAGCAGGTGATCGAAGCCACCGCCACGGCGGACTCGCCGAGCTCCACGATCGGGATCGAACGCGACGGCGTGGTCGAATCGCTCGGCGGCGGCACGATGACGGTCGCCGACCGCCCGGTGATGACGCAGGCCGAGGCGCAAGCGCTCGCCGGCAGCGTCGCCGCCCACCTCGGCAACGCGTTCGTGGAGGCCGAGGGCTCCTGCCACGGCGACCCGCGCATCCGCGCGGGCTCCAAAGTGCAGGTCGAAAAGGTGGGCGAACGCTTCTCGGGGACCTACTCGCTGTCGGCCGTCACCCACATCTTCCGCGGGGCGAAGGGTTATGAAACGCACTTCTCGATCACCGGCCGCGCCCCCCGCAGCCTCGTCGACCTGATGACCCCCGCCACCCGGCGCTCGTGGGGAGACTCGGTGGTGGTTGGCGTCGTCACCCAGAACGAAGACCCCGAAGGGCTCGGGCGGGTGCGCGTCAAGTACCCCGCGCTCGGCGAAGACACCGAGGGGTGGTGGGCGCGGATCGCCTCGCCGTCGGCCGGCGAAGGGCGCGGCGTGATGATGATGCCGATCGTCGGCGACGAGGTGCTGCTGGCCTTCGAGCACGGCGACGTGCGCCGCCCGTTCGTGCTCGGCTCGCTGTTCAACGGCCAATCCAAGCCCGAAGAACTGTCGCAGACCGACGGCTCCTTCGCGCTGGCCTCCGACAAGGCCGTCGCGGTGAAGGCCGGCGACGCGGTCACCGTGCAGAGCGGCCAGGCGATGGAACTGAAGAGCGAAGCGGAAATGAAGCTCACCGCCCAGCAGGGGATCTCTGAGGTTGCGCAGGGCGACCACTCCGTGGAAGCCCAGGGGTCCGTGACGGTGAAGGCCAACGCGACGGTGACGATCGAAGCGCAGGCGGCGGTCACGATCAAGGCGCCCGCGATCACGATCGAAGCCGATGGCGTCGTGCAGATCTCCGGGGCGCAGGTGATGCTCGGGTGAGCCCCACCTCTGTTGATCCACGGGCGTGGCGGCGGGGTAGGATGCCCCGCCCCCGCGGCCTTCGCAGTCTCGCCCGGACGCGCGGACGATCCCCAATGACCGCCATTCTTCACGTCTGCGCCATCCTCGATCCGGGGGGCGGCGCATGAGCGACTTCCTCGGCGCTGGCTTGGCATTCCCGCTGCAGGTGGACCGCCGCGGGGGGCTCGCGCTCGCGCACGAAGGCACCGACGTCGAGCAGGCGATCGGGCTGATCCTCTCCACTGCGCCGGGCGAGCGCCCGATGCGCCCGGAGTTCGGCTGCGGCGTGCACGACTACGTGTTCGAGCGCGTCGACGGCTACGCGCTGGGGCGCATCGAGCACGAGGTGCGCGTCGCGCTCAAGCGCTGGGAGCCGCGCGTCGAGGTGCTGAGCGTCGGCTTCGACACCGCGCAGGCGGGCGAGGGGATGCTCGCGATCGAGATCGGCTACCGGCTGCTGGCGAGCAACGACGTGCGCAACCTCG
>DATMMB010000242.1:0-2119 GCA_035569895.1 Solirubrobacteraceae bacterium
GGCGGTGAGGATGTACCCGGGCGCGAGCCGGCCGGCTGGGGAGGTGCGATCTACGCGGAGCTTGGGCGGGCGCAGCGCGGGGGCGGTGATGAAACGGTAGGTGTCACCCGTGACGTATTCCCCCACCGGCGCGCCGTGCGAGCCGGCGAACGCGGCGTCGAGCGCCACAAACGCCACCACCACCAGCGCGATCGCCGCCGCCAGTCGCCGCGGCGACGCGACCGCCGCGGCAGCTGGCTTGGGAAGCGCCACAAACGTCACCAGCGCCGCCGCGCCCGCGAGGCCAGCTCCTATCAGGTAGGCGAGGCGGAAGCCGCCGGTGAGCGCCTGCGGCACGCCGACGCCCGCGCCGATCAGGTGGGTGGTGTGCTGCGTGGCGAGCGTCACCAGCACCGCCAGCCCGAGCCCGCCTCCCACCTGGCGCGAGGTGTTGACGAGCCCCGAGGCGAGCCCCGCCTGCCCCTCCTTGGCGCCCTGGGTGGCGGCGATCGTCGAGGGCACGATCGACATCGCGATCCCCGCCGCGGTGAGCAGCCCCGGGATCATGATGTACACCACGCCGCTGCCGCTGGAGCCGACTTTGGCGAGCAGCAGCATCCCGGCGGTGAGCATCACGAGACCGCCGCCCAGCACGGGGCGCACGCCGAAGCGGCCGACGAGGCGGCCGGTGCGCGAGGCGACCACCATGATCATCAGCGTCATCGGCAGGAAGATCAGCCCGGTGTGCAGCGGCGACAGCCCCAACACCTGCTGCAGATACAGCGAGCTGACAAACCACATCGGGAACAGCGAGGCGCTGAACAGCAGCACAATGTTGTTGGCGATCCGCAGCGGCAGCGTGAGCTCTTTGAAGGGGATCAGCGGGTTGGAGGCAAGTCGCGCCTCGATCACGCCGAACAGCACAAGCAAGGCGATGCCGCCGATGATCGGGCCGAGCGCCGCCGCCGAGCTCCAGCCGGCGAGGCCGGCTTCCACCACCCCGTACACCAGCACCATTTGGCCGATCGTCAGCGTCAGCGCGCCCGCCAGGTCGAAGCTGCGAGGATTAGGACCCCACCCGCCCCGGCGGCGCTCGCGCACTACCGCATAGGCGACGAGCGCCGCCGCAACGCCGATCGGGGGGTTGATCAGCAACACCCACCGCCAGCTGAGCTCCTGGGTGATGATCCCGCCGAACAGCATCCCGGCGGCGCCGCCGAGCCCGTTCATCGCCGCCCACGCGCCGATCGCGCGGTGCAGCTGCGGCCCGGGCGCGAACGAAGAGGTGATGATCGCCAGCGAGCACGCCGCCATCAGCGCGCCGCCGAAGCCCTGCGCGGCGCGCGCGGCGATCAGCGTGCTGCGGTCGGGCGCGAGCCCGCCGGCGAGCGAGGCGAGCGCGAACACCAGCAGCGCGATCACGAACATGCGCCGCTGCCCGAAGTGGTCGGCGGCGCGCCCGCCGAACATCAGGAAGCCGGCGAACGTGATCGCGTAGGCGTCCACGATCCACTGCAGCTCGGGCGCGGTGAATTCGAGGCTCAGCTGGATATGCGGCAGCGCGACGTTGACGATCGACAGGTCGAGGATCACCATGAACTGCGCCACGCAGCACACCGCCAGCAGCCAGCCGGTGCGCAGGCGCTGTGGGGGCTCGGCCGCGGTGGAGACGGGCGTCGCGGGGCCCGCCGGCGCTTGGACGCTCACGCCCGGGGGCGCCTGGTAGGGTGGGCGCGCAATTCCACGAGCGACGGGAGTCCAGCCGATGCAACGAAGGCCATTGGCCGCCATGCTAACGCTGATCGCCGCGGTGGCCGCCACCCTGGCGATCGCCGGGTGCGGCGGCAAATCGTCGCCGAGCACGTCGACCACATCGAGCACGACAAGCACCGGCACGACGAGCACCACGCACAAGCCGGCCGCGAAAACGCCGGGCTACTGAGCCTGAGCGGATAGTCGTGACGACGCCGGCCGAGCGGGTGCCTGACGGCCCGCCATGTCGAAGCCGCGCGCCGCGGCCAGTCTGACCGGTCTCGGCAGCGGCGCGGTGCGGCGCGGCGCGTCGAAGCCGCGCGGCGCGGCCGCCGGGCACGGATGCCCGGCGCGCGCAGGGCCTCACCGGCTCGCGGGTCGCGCGGAC
>DATMMB010000243.1:0-10366 GCA_035569895.1 Solirubrobacteraceae bacterium
CCGAGAAGCTCGCGGTGCTGGCGCCCAACACCACGCTCGCACTCGGCGCCGGCCTGCATCCCGACGCGTTCGCCGTCGCCCGCGCCGCCGCCGCCGCGCAGCGGGCGCGGGTCGTGCGGGTGGCGCCCACCGACCTCGGCCGCGCGCCATTCGCCCCCGCCGAGTTCGCCCCCGCCGAGTCCGCCCCCGCCGCGCGCTCATCCGCCGCTGTCGCCGTCGGGTGGTCGAGGTCCTCGGCGCCGGCGCCCACCTTCCAGTGGCGCAACTTCGCGCTCGCCCGAGTGGCGGCGGAGGCGTACCTGGCGCACGCCGGCATCGCGCCGCGCGAGGAGTCGGTGCGCGAAGCGCTCGTCGCCTGCGATGTGCCCGGGCGCCTGCAGCTCGTGGGCGAGCACCCGCTGACGGTGCTCGACGGCGCGCACAACCCCGATGCCGCGTGTGCGCTGGTGGAGTCGCTCCCGTCGATGCTTCAGGGTCGGCCGCTCGCGCTAGTGATGGGCGTGCTGGAGGACAAGGACGCCGCGTCGATGCTCATGGCGCTGCTGGCGCTGTGCGAGCGCGCATGGTTCACCGCGCCGCCCAGCCCCCGCGCGCTCTCGCCGGCGGCATTGCAGTCGCTGGCACGCCAGCAGGGCTTCGAGCGGGCCGTGTCCGAGCCCGATCCGCGGCGAGCGCTGGCGCTGGCGCAGGAGTGGGCGCTCACGCAGGCGCCGCCGGCGGCGGTGCTGGCGACGGGCTCGATCTACCTCGTGGGCGGCCTGCTGAGGCATCTGGGCGAGCACGAGCGTGTCCCGCGGGGTGCGGCGGCGGCCGGGGAGCAGGCCGGGCCGGATCGGGCGAGCGGGACGTGAGCGGATGGCGCCTATGAACGACGACGGGCCGTCGGTGCTCGCGATGGTTGGCGCGGTCGCGCTGATCGTCGCGCTCGTGATCCTGCTGTTCTTCGCCGCCGGCTACCTCGTCGGGCGGCTGCTGCTGTGAGCCGGCTTCGCAATTTTGCGCGCAAAATGCGGGTCGCCTCCGTCACAATGTCTAAACTCGGCACCCCCACGACCCGGCCCGGACCCGCTGAGACTTGATGCCGCCGCTTGCATACTTCGGAATCGAAAGCGCCGCGTTCACCACTGTGCTCGACCTGCTGGTCGTGGTCGCGGCGGTGATCTACCTGTCGCTGATCTACTGGACCTACGCCGACGCGCGGCGGCGGATCGCCGACCCGATGCTGATCGGCTGCGCGACGGCGGCCTCGCTGTTCCCGTTCGTGGGCACGCTCGTCTACGCGATCCTGCGTCCCCCTGAGTACCTCGAGGATGTGCACGAGCGTGAACTGGAGATCCAGGCGGCCGAAGCGGGGCTGCACGGCCTCGATCGGCGGCTCTGCCCCCACTGCGACTACCCGATCGAGCGCGACTTCATTCGTTGCCCCTCCTGTCTGCGCAAGCTCAAGGAGCGCTGCGTCAGTTGCTCCCGGCCGCTCGATCGGGCTTGGACGATCTGTCCCTAC
The DNA here is from genome assembly GCA_035569895.1 of Solirubrobacteraceae bacterium. GTDB lineage: Bacteria > Actinomycetota > Thermoleophilia > Solirubrobacterales > Solirubrobacteraceae > Palsa-744. The sequence continues at coordinate 1,505 of DATMMB010000243.1, forward strand.
TGCGAGACGGAGGTGGCCTCCGAGACGCCTGCGCGGCGGCGGCGCATGCGGGCGGGCTCCTCCGAGGCGTCCTCGGAGGAGGATGAGCTGACGGTCGCCACCTCCTCGGAGGAGGCTTTCTCGACGGCCGTCCCCGAGCCGCCGGCTGCTCCGCGACGTTCCGCGGGGCGCGGGGCGCGGGCGCCTGTCGCGCGGGCACGACCCGCCTCGTCGACCGAGGATCTGATTTAGATCCTCGGCTCGCGTCTTCTTTGCACCTCAACCAAAGGAACCTATGGACCGCACGTTGATCCTTGTCAAGCCGGACGCCTTTGCCCGCTCGCTCACGGGGGAGATTGTTGCCCGCTTTGAGCGCAAGGGGCTTCGCCTCGTGGGTCTGCGCCTTATGACTGTTGAGCGCGAGCTTGCCGAACGGCACTATGCCGAGCATGCTTCGCGGCCCTTCTTTGGGGAGCTTGTGGAGTTCATTACCTCGGGGCCTTTGGTGGCGTTGGTGCTCGAGGGGGTCGAGGCTGTGCGGGCTGCTCGGCAGGTGATTGGGGCCACCAATCCTCTGGAGGCTGCGCCGGGCTCTATCCGGGGGGATTTTGCTGTGGAGACTGGCCGTAACTTGGTTCACGGGTCGGATTCTTCTGAGTCTGCGGTTCGCGAGATCGGGCTTTTCTTTTCTGGTCTTCTTTGAGGGGAAGGGGGACCCCCTCCCCCTCGTCCCCTCCTCTGGTGGGAGGGGGTTGCCCCCCTCCCACACCCTCCCCCGTCGCCGCCGGTAGCGATACTGGGGAGGTGTCGAGGCGTTCTTCGTTGGTGCTTGCCTCTCGCTCGCCTCAGCGGCGGGCGATTCTCGAGCGGTTGGGGGTGGCGTTCACGGTGCGACCGGCCGATGTCGAGGAGGTTGGAGAGGGCGATCCCGCTGTGGTGGCGGTTGAGAACGCGCTGCGCAAGGCGCGCGTCGTGGCGGGTGCAGGCGCGGGTGGGTCTGGGCCGGAGTTGGTGCTTGGGGTGGACACGTTGGTGGCGCTGAACGCGAGGATCTATGGGAAGCCCGCCGACGAGCAGGATGCGCGCCGCACGCTCGCTGCGCTCGGCGGGGCGGTGCACACCGTCTACAGCGGGCTTGCGCTGGTTGGCGTCGGCGGGGGATGGGGAGGGGAGCGCGCGGCGGGGAGCGATGCGGCGTTTGGGGAGCGCACGGCGGTGGCCGCCACCGAGGTCGCCTTTCGGGAGCTCGACGAGGGGTTGATCGACTGGTACATCGCCATAAGGGAGTGGCGGGGACGGGCCGGCGGATACGCGATCCAGGGGGCGGGGGCGGCGCTCGTGCGCGCGGTGCGGGGCGATTATGAGAACGTGGTGGGGCTGCCGCTGGCGACGCTGCTGGATCTCTGTCCAGAGTTGCTGAAGGGGTGATTTTCCCCTGCAAATAAGCTCGCAGCGGGGTCGGAGGCATGGCGGCGTCCGCTAGACTGCCCGCGGACCCGCGCCGGTGGCAAGGCGGTGGAGGGCATCGGCCTGGCGCATGCGCGGGCCGGGCCGCTCGCGCTACACCCGGCGAGGTCGCTCCCTCGATCGATACATGAGCATCTTCAGCTACCTGACAGGGTTCGGCGGCCGCGACATGGCGGTCGATCTCGGTACCGCCAACACGCTCGTGTACGTGCGGGGGCGCGGGATCGTGCTGTCGGAGCCCTCGGTGGTGGCGATCGACTCGCGCACCGGCGAGGTGCACGCGGTGGGGATCGAGGCCAAGCGGATGCTGGGGCGCACCCCGGGCACGATCCAGGCGATCCGGCCGCTCAAGGACGGGGTGATCGCCGACTTCGACGTCACCGAGGAGATGCTGCGCCACTTCATCCAGAAGGTCCACCAGAACCGCTTCGCCCACCCCCGCGTGGTCGTGTGCGTGCCCTCCGGCGTCACCGGCGTGGAGAAGCGCGCGGTCGAGGAGGCCTGTCTGTCGGCTGGCGCGCGCACCGCCTACCTGATCGAGGAGCCGATGGCGGCGGCGATCGGCGCGGGGCTGCCGGTGGGGGAGCCCACCGGCTCGATGGTGGTGGACATCGGCGGCGGCACCTCCGAGGTCGCTGTGATCTCGCTGGGGGGGATCGTCGTCTCGCAGTCGATCCGCGTTGGCGGCGACGAGATGGACGAGGCGATCATCTCCTACGCCAAGAAGGAGTACAAGCTGTTGATCGGGCAGCAGACCGCGGAGGAGCTGAAGCTCGAGATCGGCTCCGCCTGCGCGATGCCCGAGGAGCTGCAGGCGGAGATCCGCGGGCGCGACATGGTGTCGGGTTTGCCGAAGACCGTGGTGCTCACCAGCGAGGAGATCCGCCAGGCGCTCGAGGAACCGGTGACGCAGATCGTCGACGCGGTCAAGGAGACGCTCGACCGCACCCCGCCTGAGCTGGCCTCCGACATCATGGATCGGGGGATCATGCTCGCCGGCGGTGGCTCGCTGTTGCAGGGTCTCGACGAGCGGCTGCGCGAGGAGACGCAGATGCCCGCGCACCTGGCGGAGTCCCCGCTGACGTGCGTGGCGGTCGGCTCCGGGCGCTCGCTCGAGGAGTTCGAGGCGATCCACCGCGCCAACCGCAACCACTCGCGCACGCGGCGGCGGCGGTGAGCGTGGCCGTCACGCCCGCCCGTGCGGGACCGGCAGCGGGCGCCGGCAGGCGCAGTTGGCGCCGGCACGCGGCGGCGGGCGCCGGCGGATGGGCGTCGCGCGCCAGTGTGCCGACGGAGGTGGCGCAAGCCGTTAGCATCAGCCGTGACGTGGGAGCGGTGTGCGTACCCCTTAAAGAGGCTCTGGAAGGTTTCCGCTCGTGCACGACAAGACTGCCCGGCGGCGGCGCGCGGTGCTCGTCGCGCTCGTTGCGCTTTCGCTGATCCTGCTCACCGCCTACTTCGGCGAGTCCCCCAGCGGGCGCTTGCACGACGTGCAGCGCGGCTTCCTGACGGTCGTATCTCCCATCCAGGAGGGCGCCAACGCGGCGCTCAAGCCGGTGCGCAACCTGTTCGGCTGGTTTGGCAGCGCGCTGCACGCCAAACACCAGCTCGCCGAAGTGCGCAAGCAGAACGCGCGGCTGCGCTCGCAACTGCTCGCGCGCATCGACGACGAACGCGGCTATAAGCAGTTCTTGCGGCTCTACAAGCTCGACGGCGGCCTGCACCTCTCCGACTACCGCCCGGTGGCGGCCGAAGTGATCGCCCAGCCCGCCAACCTGTGGTACGCCACGGTCAACATCGACCGCGGCAGCTCCGCCGGCGTGCAGGTCAACGACCCGGTGATCGACGACGAAGGGCTGATCGGCAAGGTCACCGCCGTGGCCCCCGACGGCGCGCAGGCGAGCCTGATCACCGACTCCGCCGTGGCCGTGTCGGCGATGATCAACGAAACGCGCGCCCCGGGGATGGTGTACCCGAAGGTTGGCGAACCCAACACGCTCGAGATCAAGTACCTGCCCGCCAACACGTCGGTGGTCGTCGGCGACTACGTGGTCACCTCCGGCACGATCTCCAGCAAAGGCGCCTCGCTCTACCCGCGCGGGATCCCGATCGGGCAGGTGAGCGACGTGGGCGAAGAAGCGCCCTACAAGTCGGTCGAAATCCACCCGCTCGCCAACCTGCACGGCCTGGAAACGGTGCAGGTGCTCACCGCGCCCGAAGGCTCGGCGCCCGCGCGGGCGCAGCGGGTGAACGCCGAACTGCCCTCCGAACCATCGTCCGAAGCCGGCGCCGGCGGCCAGCTCGCCTCGGCGGGGAGCGGCGGCTGATGGGTGGGGGCGGACACCGTCTGCACACCCCCGCCAGGTGCTGGCGCGTGGTGGCCGGCCCACAGTGCCTGCTGCGGCGGAGTGGCCGGCCGATGGCCGGCTCACGGCGCGTACGACCAGGGAGCGGCGGCTGATGGCCGGCCAGCCGAGCGGGGCCGTGGCGGCGCGCGTGGCGGTGCTCGCCGTCGTCGTCGTGTTCCTGCAGGCCGGCGTCGTCTCCGAGGTGACGATCCTCGGCGTGGCGATCGACCTCACCCCGCTGGTGGTCGCGTTCGTCGGCCTGCAGTGCGGCTCGATCGCGGGCGCGCTCGCCGGCTTCTGCATCGGCCTGATGGTGGACCTCACGCTCGTGCAGACGATCGGCCTCACCTCGCTGATCTTCACGGCGATCGGCTATGGCGCCGGGCGGCTGCGGGAGCTGCGCGACCCGCGCGCGGCGCTCACGCCGCTGCTGGTGGGGGCCGCCGCGGCCGCGACCTCGATGGTCGGCTACTCGGTGATGGAGATCGCGCTCGGCGTCGACGCCCCGGTCAGCCTCGAGCTGCTGCGCCAGATCGTGATCGGCGTCGTGCTCGACGCGATCGTCGCGCTGCCGGTGTGGGCGCTCGTGCACCGCTGGCTGCGCCCCACGCTCCCCGACGATCCCCGTCGCCGCCGGCGTCGCCGCGCCTACACCACCGGCGGCCTGAGCCCGCTGTCGCGCGCATGAGCACCCGCGGCGCCCTCGAGCATGTCGGCACGCCCGAGCCCCGTACGCCGCCGGTCTCCTCGCAGCTCGGCCTGCGCGTGGCGGTGCTGGGTGGCATCGCGCTCGTGATGTTCGGGATCATCTTCTTCCGCCTCTGGTATCTGCAGATCCTCACCGGCGAACAGTACGTGCAGCAGGCGGCCGAGAACACGCTGCGCCACGTGCCGATCGCCGCGCCGCGCGGGCAGATCGTCGACCGCGAAGGCAACGTGCTCGTGACGAGCAAGGTCACGAACGCCGTACAGCTCGTGCCGTGGGAACTGCCGCCGGCGGGGCCGCGCCGGCGCGCTCTCTACCGGCGCCTTGGAAGGCAGCTCGAGATGAGCCCCCGCACGATCCGCGAACTGGAGGAAAAGGGCGCGAAAGAAGTGCCGTACGCTCCCGTCACGATCAAGACCGCCGCCGGCCGGGGCGCGCTCACGGTGCTCGCCGAGCGCCAAAACGAGTTCCCCGGCGTCAGGCAGGAAGAAGTCTCGGTGCGTCGCTACCCCGACGGCGAAATGGCGGCGCAGGTGTTCGGCTACGTCAGCCTGATCACCAAGGAAGAGGAAGAGCCTCGCAGTCCCCAGCACGCCAACTTCAGGGGCGTGCTCGCGGGCACGATCGTCGGCCAGCAGGGCCTCGAGTACCAGTACGACCGCTACCTGCGCGGCGTCCCCGGGGCACAGCGGATCGAGGTCAACTCCGAAGGTCATGCGCAGCCGCCGAAGCTGCCCGCGACCAAGCCCCGTCCCGGCTACACGCTGCGGCTGACGCTCGACCTGCAGTTGCAGAAGGAGGGCGAAATCGCGCTGCGCAAGGGCATGGAGCTCGCGCACGGCCTCGGCCACCCCGGCAACGGCGGCGCATTCGTGGCGATGGTGCCCGGCACCGGGGAAATCCTCGCGATGGGCTCCTACCCAAGCTTCAACCCCAATGACTTCACCAAACCGCTCACCGAACAGGAACTGAAAGCATTGGACGAGGAAGGGCAGGGGGCCAAGGTCGGTCAGCCCGAACCGGTGCCGCTGCTCGACCGCGCCACCGAAGGGGCCTACCCGACCGGCTCGACGTTCAAGCCGATCACCGCGATCGCGAGCCTCGAAGCGGGGGTGCTCGACCCGAGCACGCCGATGGGCGCGGGTAGCTGCATCACAGTCGGCGCCGAGGAGTTCTGCAACTCGGGCAAAAACGACTATGGCGCGCTGCCGCTCGTGGAAGCGCTGAAGGTCTCCTCCGACACCTACTTCTTCGAAGTCGGCGAGCTCGACAACAGCCACGGCCCGGTGATCCAGCACATGGCGCACGAACTGGGGATCGGCCGCCCGACGGGGATCGACCTGCCGGGCGAACGCGAAGGCACGCTGCCGAGCCCGAAGTGGCTGGAAGGCCGCGACGCGCTGGAAGCCAAATGCACGCGCGAACACCACGGCAACCCCTGCGGCATCGTCGCCGAACCCGACGAGCAGTGGACCGTCGGCCACAACATGGACCTCGCGGTCGGCCAGGGCGACCTGCAGACCGACCCGCTGCAGATGGCGGTCGCCTACTCGACGCTCGCCAACGCCTTCATGAACAACGGCGAAGGGTGGGTGCCGACGCCGCACCTGGGGATGGCGATCGAAAGCCCCAGCGGCGGGATCATGCAGACGCTGAGCTACCCCCCGCGGCGGCGGATCAAATTCAACCCCGCCAACGTCGACCTCGTGATGGAAGGGATCCACGACGCCACCTTCGAGACGGGCGGCACCTCGGCCGACGTGTGGTCGGGCTGGAACCAGGAAAAGCTTCCCGTATACGGCAAGACCGGCACCGCCGAACGCCCGCCGTACGTCGAACAGGCGTGGTACATGTGCATCCTGCCCGACGCGAGCCGCCCGATCGTGATCGCCGTCACCGTCGAACAGGGCGGCTTCGGCGACCAGGCCGCCGCGCCGGTGGCGCGGCTGATCGCCGCCAAGTGGTTCAGTCAGCCGCTGAAGCTCGTGAGCGGATCGAGCGCCGACAAATGAGCCCGCTGAGCCCGATCACCGCCCCCGAAGCCGAGCGCCGCGCGCAGGCGGCCGCGCAGGAGCCCCGCCGGGGCTCGCGGCTGCTGCTCGACCCGGTGCTGACACTGACGGTGCTCGCGCTGGGGATCTGCTCGGTGGCGGTGCTGGGGTGGGTCACCTCCGAAGCGGTGCCCGGCCAGCCGCATTACTACTCCGAGCGCCAGATCGTCTACCTGGCGATTGGGCTGATCGGGATGGTGGTGCTCGCACGGATCGACTACGCCCGTCTGCGCCACTACAAAGTCGCGATCTACACGGCGCTGATCCTGAGCCTGCTGGCGGTGCTCGGCGCTGGCAGCTCCGCCAATGGCTCGGTGCGCGCGATCAGCTTTCCGCTGTTCTCCTTCCAGGGCTCGGAGATCGGCAAGGTGCTGCTGATCGCGGCGCTCGCGGCGCTGGTGGTGGATCGCTCGCGCCAGCTGCACGAGCGCGAGACGACCGCGCGGGTGATGCTCGCCGCGCTGCTGCCGACGATGATCGTGATCGCGCAGCCCGATCTCGGCTCGGGTCTCGTGTATGTGGCGATCGCGCTGACGCTGCTGTTCGTCGCGGGCGTGCCCTGGAGCAACCTCGCCGGCCTCCTGGCGCTGGGCGGGGCGGCGATCGCGCTCGTGCTGGTGGCGGCGCCGGCGGTGGGCGTGCAGGTGCTGAAGCCCTACGAGGTGGAACGCTTCACCGCGTTTCTGCACCCCACCGACAACCCGGAACACAAGGCCGCCTACAAAGCCAGCTACCAGCAGCTAGAGTCCACGATCGCGATCGGCTCCGGCCAGCGCACCGGCAGCGGCGCGAACAGCACTCAGATCAAGGGCGAATTCGTGCCCGAGGACTCGACCGACTTCGTCTTCGCCGCCGTCGGCGAGCGCTATGGCTTCGTCGGCGCCGCGCTCGTGCTGTCGCTGTACGCGCTGCTGATCTGGCGCACGCTGCGGATCCTCACGCTCGCCAAGGATCTCTTCGGGGCGCTGGTGGCCGGGGGAGTGGTGGCTATGCTTATGTTTCAGGTGTTCGTCAACGTGGGCGTGGCAGTCGACATCATGCCCGTCACCGGCGTCACGCTGCCGCTCATGAGCTACGGCGGGTCGTCGGTGATCGCGACGCTGCTGGCCGTCGGCCTGCTGCAGTCGATCTACGTCAGGGCGCGCGCCGCCGAGGCTTTGAAGGGTCGGGTGCCGCGGTAATTGAGCACCCGCCCACCCGCGCAGCCGGCCGAAGCCGGCGAGCCGGGCCCTCAACAAATCCAATCAAAAGCAGAACCGAACAAATGCTCACCGACAACCCCACCGCGCCCGCCCGCACGACCGAAGCCGGGAGCCACCGGCCTGTGGCCGGAATCCCCGTTTCGGCCAGCGCGCCGCGCGGCGTCCCTGCAGATGCAGGCGCGAGGACATCCGTCCGCCGCGCCGGGGACGCTCCACCATGCACACTGCCGTGCGCCCCGCCCAGCCGGCCGGTTGGGCGAGGGGCGATCCGGGGCTCGGCCAAATCCAATACCGAAAGACCGATCCACATTGAAAAAGCAAGTGCTTGTCAGCGTCGATCGCGCGGAGACGCGCGTGGCGCTCATGGAGGCGACCGGCAAGCCGGCCGCCGCAAACGCATCGCCCTTGGGCAGTCGTCGCCGCCAGGGGAGCGCGCCGCCCGGCGCCGACTATCGCATCGCTGAGCTTTACATCGAGCGCCGTGGCGCGCGTTCGATCGTCGGCAACATCTACAAGGGCAGGGTCGACAACGTCCTGCCGGGGCTGGAGGCGGCATTTGTCGACATCGGCCTGGAGAAGAACGGCTTTCTGCACGTGGATGAGATCGTGCTGCCCGGCGTGGAGGCGCCGCGGCGCGGGCGCGCCGGCGCCGGCGCCCGCAAGATCGCCGAGCTGCTCAAGCCCGGCCAGGAGGTCGTGGTGCAGGTGATCAAGGACCCGCTGAAGACCAAGGGCGCGCGCCTGTCGATGGAGCTGGCGATCGCCGGCCGCTACATGGTCTACCAGCCCACCGGCGAGGGCGTGGGCGTGTCGCGGCGCCTGGAGGACAAAGAGCGCGAACGCCTGCGCAAGCAGACCGCGAAACTGGATCTCGGCGGTGGCGGGGTGATCGTGCGCACTGCCGCCCACGGCGCCAAGCGCGAGGACTTCGAACGCGAGCTGATGTACCTGCACAAGCTGCACGAGGTGCTGGTGAAGCGCGTGGAGGGCACGCAGGCGCCGGAGATGGTGTTCCAGGAGGCCGACCTCTCGGTGCGCGTGGTGCGCGACATCTTCTCCGAGCACTTCGAGCGTGCGATCGTCGACGACGAGCAGCAGTACCAGCGGCT
>DATMMB010000244.1:0-6014 GCA_035569895.1 Solirubrobacteraceae bacterium
CCCGAGGAGGTCCCCGCGGCGCTCGCCGCCGCGCCGGCCTGGGGACCCGAGGCGCGCAGCTTCGCCGCGGTCTGAAGGCTGGCCCCTCAGGCGTTCGCACGCCGCGCTGCGGCAAGATCGAATGGCAGCGTATGCAGGCGCACGCCGGTCGCGGCACGCACCGCGTTGGCGACCGCCGGGGCGATCGGCGGCGTGCCGGGCTCACCGACACCCGAGGGCGGATTGCTCGAGGGCACGATGTAGACCTCGACGGCGCGCGGCATGTCCGGCAGCCGCAGCACCTGGTACTGATGGAAGTTGGTCTGATCGACGTGCCCGTCGGTGAGCGTGATCTTCCCGAGCAGCGCCGCCGACAGGCCGAAGGCGATGGCACTCTGCATCTGCGCCTTCACCACATCCGGCGTGACCGCGATGCCGCAGTCGACGGCGCACACGACGCGATCCACCGTGATCGAGTCACCCTTCACCGTGACCTCCGCGACCTGCGCGACCACCGTGCCGAAGGACTCGTGCACGGCGACGCCGCGCCCGCGGCCTTTTTCCTTCGGGAACGGCTGATCCCAGCCGGCCTTCTCGGCGACCAGCTTCAGGGCTCCGACGTGCCGCGGGTGCTTGCCGAGGAGCTTCAGGCGAAACGCCACCGGGTCCTCGCCCGCCGCCTGCGCGAGCTCATCGATGATCACTTCCTTGGAATACGCCGTGTGCGTGTTCTCGACCGAGCGCCACCAGAGCACCGGCACTCCGACCTTGGGCGCGTTCCAGCTCACGTGCACGTGGTCCAGGTCGTACTCCTCGGCGGCGTTACCGCCGACCGCGTTTGGATCGATACCGTTCTTTACCAGCACCGCCTCGAAGGCCGTGCCGATCACGATCGACTGGCCGACGATGCGCTGCCTCCAGGCGACCTTGCCGTCCTTGCCGATGCCCGCCTCAACGCGGTGGTAGTTGAGTGGGCGGTAGCGGCCCCCGGTGATGTCGTCCTCGCGCGTCCAGATGAGGCGCACCGGATACTTGCCGCCCGTCGCTTTGGCGATCGAGGTGACTTCCGAGACGAAGTCGGAGTCAGGCGTCGCGCGGCGGCCAAAGGTGCCGCCGGCGGCGAGCGTATAGATGAAGACCTGCTCGGGCTTCAAGCCGGTGATGGCGGCGGCGGCCGCCTGGTCGGGCGTCTGCATCTGACATCCCGCCCAGATCTCACATTTGTCGGGGCCCAGGCTGCACACGGCGGTGAGCGGCTCCATCGGGGCGTGCGCGAGGTAAGGAAATTCGAACTCTCCGCGTACGCGATGCACGGCGTGAGTCAGAGCACCGTCAGCATCGCCGGCCTGCGCTACCGTGAGCGCCTGCTTGCCGCGCGCCAGTGCGCGGTATTCCTTCATGAGCTGTGTCGTGCCGCGTTTTTCCGCGCCCGACTCGTCCCAATCGACGGACAGCGCCTCGCGTCCCTTCTTCGCCGACCACATGTCGCGTGCCACCACCGCGACGCCGCGCGGAATCTCGACGACGTCGACGACGCCGGCGACTGCCTTCGCCTTCGCGGCGTCAAAGGATTTCACCTTGCCGCCGAAGCGTGGCGGCCGCGCGATCACTGCGGTCATCATGCCCGGCAGCCGCACGTCGATCGCGTACTGTTGAGTGCCCGTCGACTTGGCGCGCGCGTCGAGCCGCGGCAGCTTCTCGCGCCCGATGATCCTGAAGCTCCCGGGTTCCTTGAGGGTAACGTTCGCGGGAACCGGCTGCTGGGCGGCGCTGCCGGCGAGCTCGCCGAGGCTGGCCTTGCGGCCGGAAGGCGCGTGCGCCACCACTCCCTCGCTTACCGTCACCTCGGCCGTGGGCACGCCCCACTGCTGCGCGGCGGCGGCTACCAGCATGGCGCGCGCGGTGGCGCCCGCCGTGCGCAGCTGCTGCCAGGAGTTGGCGATCGCTGTCGAGCCGCCGGTGAACTGTGCATGCACCCCGAGCGGCACGAAGGCGTTGTTCTGGTAGAGCGGCGCCTTGGCGGGCGCGCTCTCGACCCGCATCTGCTGCCAGGAGGCGTCGAGCTCCTCGGCCACGATGGCAGGGAGCCCGGTCCACACGCCCTGCCCGGCCTCGAGATGCTTGGCGATCACGGTGACCGTGTTGTCGGGTGCGATCCGCAGGAAGGGCATCTCGAGCGGTGCCGCGGGCCCGGCAGCCGTGCCGCCGCCCGGCCCGGCTGAGCCGCAGCCTGGCAGCAGGACGCCGAGCGTGAGACCCGAGCCCGCGAGCGTCGTGAGCTCGAGGAACTGGCGGCGCGTCAGTGCCGCGCCACGCGTCGGCTCCGATCGATGACCCGACCCTGAAACCCGGCTGGCTTCTTCGAGGTAGCGCACGTACATGGCTTCAGCTCCCCGCGGGCTTCGGCGCGCCGAGCGCCGCAGCGGCCTCGTGAATGGCGGCACGGATGCGCACGTAGGTGCCGCAGCGGCAGATGTTGCCCGACATGGCGGCGTCGATATCCGCATCGCTCGGTTGCGGATTTGCGCCGAGCAGCGCCGCGGCCGACATGATCTGCCCGCTCTGGCAGTAGCCGCACTGCGGCACGTCGAGCGCGATCCAGGCCTTCTGCACCGCCTGGCCGGCGGGCGTCGCGAGGCCCTCGATGGTGGTGACGCTCTTGCCGGCGACGGCCGATACCGGGGTGACGCATGAGCGCGTCGGCTGACCGTCGATGTGCACCGTGCAGGCGCCGCACAGCGCCATGCCGCAGCCGAACTTGGTGCCGCTCAGCTCCAGGTGATCGCGGATCGCCCACAGGAGCGGCATGTCCGGATCGACGTCGAGCTCGCGGCTCTCACCATTCACGGTCAGCTTGATCGACATGGGAACTCCTCCCCCCGCGAACCGCGATCTAACGCGCGCCGGGCCGCGGGCCACCATCCCCCGTTCGAGAGATTAACCGACTTTAATCATTCGCCCACCGCGGGAGAACCTCGCCGGGACTAAGGTCGGATTATGGGTCCGTCGCTCCCTCTCCGGGGAAGGATCCGCCGCGGGCGGATCGCTCCCTGGTGTCTGCCCGCCGGGCTCCTCGGGTGCAGCGCGCTCCTCGCGACGGCCTGCAGCCTCGGGCCCCGCTACCACAAGCCCGAGCTTGCCACCCCCGATCACTGGGTGACGGCGGGCGACCCGCAAGCGCCCGAATGGCCGTCGACCGACTGGTGGCGCGGGTTCGGCAGCACCGATCTCGACGCCTTCATTGCCGAAGCGCAGCGCGCCAACGACGACCTGCGGGCGGCGATCGCGCGAGTGCAGCAGGCCGACGCCGAGCGGCGCATCGCCGGTGCGCCGCTCTTCCCGGCGCTCGCGGTCAGCGCGCAGGCGAGGCGCGCACGCGCACCCGCGACCTCCGGCGGCTCCTACGCGACCGGCAACGACTTCAGCCCCTTGCTCGCCGCCAGCTACCAGCTGGATTTCTTCGGCAGGAACCGCGCGCTCTACGCCGCGGCGACCGCTTCCGCCCACGCGAGCCGCTACGACCGCACCACGGTCGAGCTCACGGTGATGGCGGGGGTCGCCACCACCTACTTTCAGGCGCTCGAGCTCCGCGACCGGCTCGGCATAGCCGACTCGAATCTCGCCAACGCCACCCGCGTGCTGCATGGCCTCGAGCTCGAGCAGCAGGCCGGCGTCGCTACCGCGCTCGATGTCGCGCAGCAGCAGACGGTGGTCGCCACGGTGAACGCCGCGATTCCGCCGCTGCGCGAGCAGCTGAGGCAGAGCCTCGACGCGCTCGCGATCCTGACCGGCTCGACGCCCGAAGCCGTCGACGTGTCGAGCGGCGGACTCGACTCGCTGCGTCAGCCCACAGTGCAGCCAGGGGTGCCGTCGGAGCTGCTGACACGGCGCCCGGACGTTGCCGCCGCGGAGGCGCAGCTGATCGCCGCCAACGCCGATATCGCCGCGGCGCGCGCCGCGATCTTTCCCAGCATCAACCTGACCGCCGACGGCGGCTACGAGAGCTCCGCGCTCGCGACGCTCCTCACGCCGTCGAGCCGCATTTGGTCGCTCGGTGCCGGACTCGCGCAGCCGGTTTTCCAGGGGGGTGCGCTGCTCGGCGGTTATGCGCTCGCCAAGGCGCAGTACCAGGAGCTGCTGGCCAACTATCACAAGGCGGTGATCTCGGCGCTCGCCAACGTCGAGGATGCCCTCATCGCGGTGCAGCAGACGACCGAGCAGGTGAGCCGTCAGCTGGAGGCCACCGAGCACGCCCGGCGCGCCTATCGATTCGCCCAGGCACAGATGCGCGCCGGCACCATCAACGTGCTGACTCTTCTCAACACGGAGACCACGCTGTTCACGGCCGAGGATGCCCTGGCGCAGGCGAAATATGCGCGCCTCCAGTCGCTGGTCTCGCTCTATCAGGCGCTCGGCGGCGGCTGGCGGCAGCAGGACGAGCGGCTGTGAAGCCGCGACTCCCCTCGCGCGAGTCGCCGCGGGAGCTCGCCGCCGCCGGCGCGGCGGTGCTCGTCGTGTTGCTCGGCGCCTGGTGGCTGCTGCACAGGCCCGCCGCGCCACCGAAGTCTGCGCCCGCGATCGCGGTCGACGTCGCCACCGCCTCGCCCGCCGATGTGCCGATCTACCTCGAGGGCCTCGGCACGGTGCAGGCCTTCTACACCGTCACGGTCACCGCACGCGTCGACGGCCAGATCGAGCGGGTCGCGTTCCGCGAGGGGCAGGACGTCAAGAGGGGTGCCCTGCTCGTACAGATCGACCCGCGGCCCTATCAGGCGGCGCTGGGCGTCGCCGTCGCGATGCGCGACAAGGACAAGGCATTGCTCGCGAACGCGCGCCTCGACATGGAGCGCTACGAGCAGCTCGCCCCCGAGGACCTCGCCAGCAAGCAGACCGTCGACACCCAGAAGGCGCTCATCGCGCAGCTCACCGCGCAGGTGAAGGGCGACGAGGCTTCCATCGACAACGCCCGCACCCAGCTCGACTACACCACCATCACCTCGCCCATCGACGGACGCACGGGCATTCGCCTCGTCGACCCCGGCAACAACGTCCACGCCACCGACACCGCGGGGATCGTGGTGGTGACGCAGCTCGAGCCCATCTCGGTGATCTCGAGCCTGCCCGAGGAGGACTTCATACAGCTGAGTAGCGCGCTGGCGCGCGGGCCCGTGGCGGCCGTGGCGCTGTCGCGCGATGGCCGCGAGGAGCTCGACCGCGGCACCGTCGCCCTCATCGACAACCAGATCGACCAGACCACCGGGACGATCCGCGTCAAGGCGACGCTGCCCAACAGGCAGCGCCGGCTCTGGCCCGGCGAGTTCGTTAACGTGCGCCTTCTCGCCGAGACCCGCCACCAGGTGCTCACGATCCCCGCGGCCGCGCTCGAGCGCGGCCCCGACGGGCTCTTTGCCTACCTGGTGCAGCCGGACTCCACGGTGGCCGTGGCACCGGTCACGGCCGGCGAGCCGGTCGGCGGCGTGGTCGTCATCGAAAAAGGCTTGAAGGCAGGTGACCGGGTGGTGACGAGCAACCACTACCGACTGCAGCCGGGCGCCCGCATCCGCGCCAATGCACCGGCAAACGCCGCTAGCGGTGGGCGCCCGCCGCTTGCGGGCGGCAACAGGGGCGCGGCGGCGGAGCCTGCCCCGTGAACATCTCGCGGCCCTTCATCGAGCGTCCGGTCGCGACGACGCTCCTGATGGCGGGTCTGCTGCTGGTGGGACTCGCGGCCTTTCCGCTCCTGCCGGTGGCGCCGCTCCCGCAGGTCGACTTTCCGACCATCCTGGTGAGCGCGCAGCTACCCGGGGCGAGCCCGGAGATCATGGCCTCCTCGGTGGCACAACCGCTCGAGACGCAGTTCGCACAGATCCCGGGCGTCGCCCAGATGACCTCGACCAGCGTGCTCGGCACCACGCAGATCACGCTGCAGTTCAACCTCGACCGCAACATCGACGGCGCCGCGCAGGACGTGCAGACGGCAATCGACGCCGCCGGCGGCCAGCTGCCGAAGAATCTGCCGGCACCGCCCAACCAGA
>DATMMB010000245.1:0-7583 GCA_035569895.1 Solirubrobacteraceae bacterium
CTTCATGGCGGTTTCCTCCTGTCCCCGCGGACTTGTTGACACCCCGAACGCTCCCAACCGGAGCGGACGAGGCGGGAGGACCGCCACTCAAAGTTCTACAAGGACTCGGACAACCTCCACTCAGCCCTCGGCGGACTCACACCCACCGAATACGCACAGAGAGAGAACCACCAACACCAACCAGACCACGCATAAGCCCTGGACCACCTACAGGGGCCCCTTCAGGGCTGCTGTGGGCGGCTGCTTGCGGGGTACTTGCCTGGGCGTCCGCCAAGCACACCGAGGTACTGCCCGACGACGGAGTGCCCCGTTATGAACGCTGGCGCAACAAGGTTCTCGCCTGGACGGGGGCAGTGATCATCGCGATCATCGCAACCGCCATTTACAGTGTTTTTGCTGGTTGAGTGCGGCTTCGCACGCTTGCCGTCTCGGAGCGGTTCCCGGTGCCTGCTCGGCCCACTCGTGCGTCCCTGGAGCGGCGCGTAATCCGTGTGCTGGACCGAAAATCGGTGTGAGCTGACGGGATGTCGTAGACATCAGGAAGTTCAGGAAGCGCCCAAGGGTTGTGGGACTCACGGTGCCCCCCGGCGGCATGACCGACCGCGTACTAAGCCGTGGCCGTGGCGCGCTGCTGAGCGTGTGCGTACAGCGTCTCGGGCGCGATGTCGGCGTCGTTGGGCCAAACGATCGTGCCGGCCTCGGCATCCGCGCGGAGCCGCCCGAAGTAGGCCGGGTCGCGCAGTGGCTCGAACACGCCGCCGTAGTCGAGCAGGTAGGAGAGGTCTACGTCGGCCGTGGTGCCGTCCTCAAACCGGACGTGCACGGTGTATCCGTCTAGCGGCTGGGCCTCAGTGAGAAGGGGCGTGCTGCGCATGGTCGCAATGGTAGAGCGTTTAGCCCAGCGGCTCAATGGGGGTGAGCGGTTGGTGGTTGCGCGCACGGACCCAGTTCTCGCGTAGCTCGGACTGGTGCGCCTTCGCCCACTCGACCACGAGCCGCTGCCCACGGGGCGGCAGTCCCCCTGCGAGAGTCGCCAGGTTCTCGATATCGACTGTGGCCTCGTCCCCGCCGTAGCTGGCGTGGAAGTGCGGACGCCCGCCGTGGTGCGCCTCGTCGTGGTACATCCAAATCACGATCCCGTAGAACGCGCTGACACGTGGCATCAAGCACCTCGCCCGAGGCATCCGCGGGTTGGCTGGGCGGCATAGGCTCCTTGCTGCCGGCGCCAACGGGGCGGCTGATTCCAGATCGTCATGGCCTCGCAGACTACCCACGACCCCGACGCCTCAGTCAATGGGCAGCCCCGATCCTGCTGCCCAAACCTGCCGGATCGCGCCCAATCCGGCCCGATCGAAGATCGGGGCAAACGCCCAAATCGCCAGCAACTGCCTATAGATCCAGTCTTTCCGCCCTCAGTGGATTCGGCCTCCTAAGCGGTGGATCCAGGTTCGACTCCTCCTGGCGGGGGCATTCCTGCCTATTTGCCGGCCGGCCGTGCCCGACGACGACGCATCGTGACAGCGCGGGCATCGGTGGTGTGCAGCGTCAAACATGCTTGTGGCAACGCGGCGAAGCCGTGGTCGAGCGTGGCCATATCGCTGAGCCCAGCCGCCCCCAGACTGGCGGCGTGCACGGCATCGTAGGAGCGTCGTAGCTGCGCATCAGCTTGGGAACGTCCTCCACGACCTCACTCAGATCGATGGACGACCACGCCAGCGAGTCCAGCAGCTCCGACCACGCGCCGGCGCCGGCCTCCAGCAGTCGCCCAGCTCGGCGGCGAACACGGCCGTCGTAGCGCGCGCTCGCCCAGCGCTTGCCGTGGCGCTCCTTCAGCGCCACGTTGAACAGCGTCTCGTGCAGCTCGACCTGGAGCAGGCGGTTGAAGACCACCAGGCACCCGCTCGCGGTGAGGCGTCGCAAGAACGCCACGCAGGCCACATGCCCGGGCTCCGAGGGCAGCAGCGCCTCGACGACCACGCTGGTGTCGAGCAACAGCGCCTCGGGCGGCGACCAATCGGGGGCTTGGAAGGAGAGAACACACCCCGCTCAGCGGGGGGACGGCCCCTTCGGGCCACCGGCTACCGCCGACCGCGACGTGTGCGGACGAAGTCCACCTGCACATCGGTCTTGATGCGCTTCGTCGCCCGCTCGATGTTCGCGATCCGCTCATCCACGTCCGCGATGCGCGGAGCGTGTATGCGCGTACGCAGCGACTCCCTGGCGGAGTCTGTGCCCCGGCCGTTGCGAGTGCCACCGGCCGTCACCGACCCGGCACGAGAAGAGCGTTGCCTGTCGACTTTGCTTGTCACGGCACCCATCCTAGCCATTACGACGTCGCGTACAAGGTCGCCATCGTGGTGTTCGCCTCCTCTATCGGATCGACGGCGTTGAGCGAGCAAAGGGCAGCGAAGCTGCCCGCCGCCCAGCGAGCCCCAGGGAGGAGCGGCGTGACAGCGGGGGGCGGATCGAGAAGCGATATGTCAGCACAGATCCGAAGGCACTTCTGCGTGTTGAGCAGGACTGCTCGAGTTCCACGTGTACTCGCCGCCTGACGGTAGCTACCGATGTTTTGCTCGGCGATGGCCGCCGCGTCGTCGTCAAGGAGGTGTCCAAGTCTTTTGAGGCCCAGCAGGCTTGGTTCGGCGTCGCGGCCTTCTGTCGCCAGCGCAAGAGCAGACCATTCATGTGTCGCGCGATCCGCAAGCTTGTAGAGGCGTCGGAGGTCTCGCCGTGGGTCTTGCGGCTCGGCGTGTGGCTGCAGTCCGGCCGAGTGGAGCCGTGAGCGGAGTGGTCGCGGTAGCCCCTCATAGAGCGAGGCGAGAAAGTACGAAGCCAAGGTCGGCGACTCGCTGCCGACGATGACTGGCTGGGATGTGAGGCGGACGAAAGCAGGCTCACCGAATCCCTCGCGGGCAGGTACGGAATCCCAAAGCAGCCTCCACACAGAGCCGGGGTCGTGCTCGCCTGGCAGGACCTGATGGAACAGACGCAGGCGCTCACGGGCCTCATACTCGGAAACCCTCCAGCGCTGAATGTAGTCCTCGATTGTCGCCGGCCGACCGAGCTCATCTTCCACATGGCCCCACTCCTGGATGAAGGCCAGCACCTCCCGGGCGATCGCCGAGTTCCCCGCGCGGCGGCGGACGAGGTCGTCGAAGGCTTCGTTGGGCTCTCCTGGAAGCGGTGCTCGGAGCGTGCTCAGCGGCGTTGCCGTCACGACCGCTTCGTCGGACCCGAAGTACTGGACCAGGCCGCTGATCCGCTGGGATTGAAGGGCCTGCTCGGCGTCCCGCTGTTCCGGGCTGAGGGCTCCGATGCTACGAGGCCGCGTGCGCAAGAACCTGTGGTGGAGAGAGGACCAGTCAGAGCTCGACGCGGGTATCCACTCGAAGGCGTCCCTGGCCGCGTCCTGTATGTGTGGCCATAGCAGTTCCCACGCTTCGGGCACTTCCCGTATGCGCTCGCAGAGCCGGACTCCTAGCGCGGCTGCTTGTCCAGGCAGCGCGTCGGGGGTCACGATGCGCCGCCCGAGTCGCCAGTCGCCATCGGCAAGGCGCTGGGGCTGGGCTGGCCTGGCATCAGGCGTAAGCGCTACCGCGAGGCGCGGAGGTCGACGGCGCTTGAGAAAGCTCTGACGCTCATAGCCCAGGATGCGCCCAAGGCGCTCGGCCGGCAGCATCTCGCCACCGTGACGAATCCCCACGAGAGCGCGCAGTGCGGTCGTCGTCACAGGACTCCCGATCCGAGCGAGTTCCTGCCGCATCTGCTCCGCGATCGATTGCTCTTGAATAGGGATGCCGATAGTGTAGCATCTGGCTTGTGGGCCCCGCCCCCATCGAGATCCGAGAAGCCTCCGTCGAAGCCATTGCAGCCGGCATCCGGCGCTACCTCCCGGGAGGTGTCGGCATCCTCTTGATCGGCATCCCGACCTGCATCCTGGCGGCTCTTGCCCACCTCGTCCTCGGCGTCTCGACACCCGCAACTGCCGGAGCAGGGACTATCGCTACAGCAATCGTCCATATCACGCGCAACGCGCGAGCCGGGATTTCTACTCGCACGCCAGGGCGTAGCGCCCCGGCGCCACCCGAACAAATCGCGGCAAGGAGCCCGCCACGTGCTTGGCGAGCGCGCCCTTGACCGAAGCGGCGGCACCGGCTCGCCCACCAGCGCCTCCACGGCCGCATGAATGTCCCTGATCTGCATCGGCACGCGTCGATTGGCCAGCACCTGGACGATGGCCTCGATAACCCAGCCCGGCCGGCGAGGCCGCTGCCGGCGACTCACCGGCCACCGTGGAGGCCCGCCGCTGGCCCGCACAGCCGCCAGTTTCTCGGCCAGACGGCTCAACGAGCCCTGCAAATCTTGGTTCGAATAGATCCCAAGCAGGTGCATCGTTGAGAAGTCCCTGCAACTACGCGGGATTGAGGCCCGCGCGTTGGCCGCCTGTTCTTGCAGAAGCTGCGCCGGGCAATGGTTGCCCCCGAGCGTTCGGCCTGATGCAGTCCAGTCCACTCCCTAATGAGCCGCAGGGCTCGGATCGGCAGTTGTCCGGTCAGCGGATCGCCGGTGTCGATGACGATCTACGCCTCGTGCTCCCCCGTAGCGTGCGTGGAAGTGGGGCGGCGCGTGATCGCTGCTGTACATCGTCACGACGATCCCGTAGAACGCGCTGATCCGTGGCATCAGGCACCACGCCCGAGGCGTCCGCGGCTGGGCTGGGCATAGGAGCCTTGCCTACGCCAAGGACGAAGCGATTGGTTCCAGAGCATCATTGCTCGGGCAGACTACTCATGACCCCCGATGCTTCAATCGTTTGGGCAGCAGCCCCGATCGCGTGCTGGCGATCTTGCCATCACGTGCCGGGTCCCTCCCCGCCCGGGCTCGAGGCGCTCGCCGCCGGCGCGATCTCGTTCAGGCGTTCGAGGATCACCTGCAGGCCACCTTGGGTGTGCACGTCAAGACGGTCGAGGATCGTCTCCGCGTCTTTGAACGTGTTCGCGGAACGCGCATCCGCGGCCAGGCTCTGCACGGTCTGGCCGACCATGATGACCGACAGCAGAACGAGCTGCAGGAACGTCTGGGCGATCCACGCCACGAGTCCCTCGCCGCCGGGCTTCAGCGCCGGTCCCAGACCGAGCAGGGCGATGACGGCGAACAGGTAGGCGCACCACATCGTGCCCACCAGCCTGGTGATCAGCACGGCGAACTTCGCGTTGAAGCCTTCGGCCTCGCCCATCGCCTCCTTGAGCACGCGTGGGCTGGGGTGCAGCGCCTTCGCGAGATGGTGCTCGGTCTTCACCGGTCTACGCTCTGTCATCGATCCTCCTCGCCGCGCACGAGGTGGCGCGCGTTCGACATTTTGGCGAGTGTAATCACCTGGCTACGAAGTCGCGACCCATTCACGGCGTAGGGGGACGGACCCGCCCATGGCTACACGGAGAGACATGCCACCGCAGCGCTTCAGGGCACCGTCACCCGAGCGGTCGATGGCGCTCAGGCCCGAGTTTCAGCGATGATGCTTGACGGCGCTGCCCGGGGGCTCGCGTCGCTCATCCTCACGCTGCCGACGATGACGGATTCGTCAGGCGCGTCGTGCGTTGGTCCCCGCGGGTTCAGGTACGTGACGCGGAAACGACTCGCTCGATGCGCAGGCGGGTGTGTAGACGAACAGCCCGAGCGACACCGTCCGCACAAGCTCGTGAGCCCTCACGTCCCGTTCGAGGCCCCAGCCCGTTGCCGGTCGACCCCCGACCTTGCACCGCGCCAATCCCTCGACGTTGTAGTGGACGCCGGCGGCGGCGACCGCGTAGGGCGCGACGAAGCTGACCTGGCCTTTGTAACAGGGGTACCGTAGAAATGCGGCCGCACACGCCGTGTGTGATTGAGGTAGGAGCCTCAACCGGATCGGCTCCCGAAGGCTGCGGGTCGGGCTGAACCAGCTCCGCCGGGGGGCCGTGACGTGGGGAGCTTTGTGACCGGCGTCCGGACCCGCATGCCGCTGCACCTTGCTATTGCTAGATCTCGTGCGCGGCCAACCAAACCAGACATGAGCGACGCACTTGCGGTCGCGAGCCCGACCCTGGAGCCCTCCCCCGCCCGGCGGCGGCTGATCCTCGCGATCTGCTGCATGAGCCTGCTGATCGTGGGGCTCGACAACACGATCGTGAACGTGGCGCTGCCGTCGATCGGGCGCGACCTGCACACCACCGTGAAGGGGCTGCAGTGGACGGTGGACGCGTACACGCTGGTGATCGCGAGCCTGCTGATGCTATCGGGGTCGATGGGCGACCGGCTCGGGCGACGGCGTGTGTTCGCGGCGGGGCTCGTGCTGTTCTCGCTCGGCTCGCTGCTGTGCAGCGCGGCGCCCGGCCTCGGCTGGCTGATCACCTTTCGCATGCTGCAGGGGGTGGGCGGGTCGATGCTCAACCCGGTGGCGATGTCGATCATCCGCAACGTGTTCACCGACCCGCGCGAGCGCGCCTGGGCGATCGGGATGTGGGGGGCGACGGTCGGGGTCAGCCTTGCGCTCGGCCCGGTGGTGGGCGGCGCGCTGGTGAGCTCCGCGGGGTGGCGTTCGATCTTCTGGATCAACGTGCCGGTCGGGCTGGCGGCGCTGGCGTTGACGTTGCGCTTCGTGCCGGAGTCGCGCGCGCCGCGCCCGCGGCGCTTCGATCCGGTGGGGCAAGGGCTGGTGATCGTGCTGCTGTCGTCGCTCACCTACGCGATCATTGAGGCGCCCACGGCAGGCTGGGTATCGACGCAGAGCGTCGCGCTGTTCGTGCTCGCCGCGGCCGCGCTGGCCGGTTTGGTCGCGTACGAGCGCCGCCGCGAGGAGCCACTGCTGGAACTGCGCTTCTTCAGCAGCGTACCCTTCTCGGGAGCGAGCGCGATCGCCGTGTGCGCGTTCGCCGCTTTGGGCGGCTTCCTCTTCCTCAACACGCTCTATCTGCAGGCCGTCCGCCACCTTTCGCCGTTCACCGCCGGCCTCTACACGCTGCCGATCGCGGCGATGACGCTCGTGTTCGCGCCACTTTCGGGGCGGTTGGTGGGCCGCCACGGCCCGCGCGCAGGGCTGCTCGTCGGCGGCCTCGGGATTGGGCTCGGCGGCGCGCTGCTCAGCGGGCTGTCCGCAAGCACACCGCTGCCCTCGCTGCTGCCCGCCTACTTCGCCTTCGGCATCGGCTTCGGAATGGTCAACCCGCCGATCACCACCACTGCCGTGGTCGGCATGCCGCCGGCGCAGGCCGGGGTGGCGGCCGCGGTGGCGTCCACTTCGCGGCAGGTGGGTCAGACGCTTGGCGTGGCGGTGGTGGGCGCGATCGCCGCTACCGGGCTGGGCACAGTGGGAGCGGGCTTCGTACAGGCCAGCCACACGGGCTGGTGGATCGTCGCCGGCTGCGGCGCGGCGGTGTTCGTGCTGGGCATGCTCAGCACCACCGCCCGGGCAAACGCCACCGCGCGCAAGATCGCGGCGGAGCAGGCAGACGCGGCGCCGGCGGCGTCCCCGGACGCAGAGCTGGTGGGAGCCTGAGCAAAGGCCACGGCCGGGCGGCGTCCCCGGACGCAGAGCTGGTGGGAGCCCC
>DATMMB010000246.1:0-3474 GCA_035569895.1 Solirubrobacteraceae bacterium
CCCCGCCGTTGAAGCCGTTCCAGCCGAGCCACAGCAGCCCCGCGCCGCACGCCAACATCAGCAGGTTGTTGGGCGCGTCGACCTCGCGATCGCGCTGCAGGCGCGGCCCGATCACCCAGGCGAACACGAACCCTGAGATCCCTGCGGAGAGGTGGATGACGTAACCACCGGAGTAGTCCAGAGCGCCGTGCGCCGCGAAGTAGCCACCGCCCCACAGCAGGAAGGCGTTGACCGCATACACGAAGGTGATCCACAGCGCCACATACGGCACCCATGCCTTGAAGCTGACCCGCCCGAGCACCGAGCCGAGCGCCAGGATCGGTGTGATCGCGGCGAACACGAACTGGAAGTACACAAGCGAAGACAATGGGAATTTGAGCGCAGGGCCTTCCGTAACGGACGGAATCAGCGCCTGGCCCTCCTCTCCGGTATGGCTGAGCACGCTGCCCGGTTCGCCCAGCATCGTGCCGAGGAAGCCTTTCGTGCCGAAGACACCAGAGCCACTATGGGCGATCGGATAGCCGAAGCCCATCTTGTAGGCCCACAGACACCAGACTATGAGCGTCACGCAGAACGCGACGAACGTCAGCATCATGCTGTTGACCGACCAGCGCTTCTGCATCACGCCGCCGTATAGAACCGCGAGGCCCGGCAGGCTCATCAGCCCGACGAAGGTGGCCGCGGTCACCTGCCACGCGTTGTCACCTGTGTTCAGCCAGCTTGGGGTTGACAGCCAGGTCATGTGCCTCCATTCCCGTGGTTGTGATCGTTGGACAGCGCCGTCCCGCCCACGGGCGGACTGCGCCAAGTGCGATCACTTATGAAATCCGCCTTGCAGGGAGCTCGCCAGGGACACCGTGGCCAACACTTTGGGGATGTCTTTCGACATTTGTATAGACCCGAGGCAGCCCTCCACGATTGTGCCGGTCATTCGCGGCTCAGCCGCGGCCCGGCGATGGCCGGCGTCGGCACCGCGCATCGAACGACACCGCGACCTGCCCGCAGGCCTTCCATGCGGCCGGATCAAACGGGGACGCTCGCCCGCGACCGGGTTCTCAGCGCCGTGGATCGAACGGGAAACCGGCCCGCGCACAGGCGGCGCGCAGCGCTTCGGCGACGCTCTTGAACGCGCCCGGCGAAGCGCACACGGTGCGAGCCTGGGCCCCGCAGGCGTGCTCGGTCGCGCCGCCGAGCGTGGAGGCGAACGTCACTTCGATGCAGTCCCTGCGCGCGGGCGCGCCGCTCGACAGGGCGAAGACGCCGAGGCCGACCGCAGCCAGCGCCATGCACGCCAGCAGCACGGCGGCGACGGTGCGCTCGCGCCGGCCCCAGCGCAGCGGCTCGGACAGCCGCCGGGACTGGTCCATCATGATCATCGAATCGGGAAGGCTACTCGCCGGCTTTGAAGGCGAGCGCGGCGGAGTTGATGCAGTAGCGCTGGCCGGTGGGGTTGGGGCCGTCGTCGAAGACGTGCCCAAGGTGCCCCCCGCAGCGGCGGCAGCGCACCTCGGTGCGGCGCATGAAGAGGCCGTTGTCGGGCCGCAGCTCGACCGCCTCGGCGAGCGCCGGCTCGGTGAAGCTCGGCCAGCCTGTGCCGGAGTCGAACTTGGCGTCGGAGCCGAACAGCTCCGCGCCGCAGCCGGCGCACTGGTAGGAGCCGGTCTCTTTATTGTGCAGCAGCGCCCCGGTGAACGGCGCCTCGGTGCCGGCGCGGCGCAGCACCTCGTACTGCTCGGGCGTCAGCTGCTCGCGCCACTGCTGCTCGGACTTCGCCGCCGGGGATTCGCTCACGCCCTCCTTTGTAGCACCGACCGCATACGTGCATCGACCGGATCGCGGGCGGAAGACCGACCCGACAATCACATTGCATATATCTAAACGTGTATACTAGCTGTGTGGAGACAGCTCGTGTGATACGAGGCGCTCGCCAAGCCGCGGGGCTCACCCAAAGCGAGCTCGCGCAGCGGGCGGGCACCGCCCAGCCGGCTGTCGCGGCGTACGAGTCCGGCTCGCGGACCCCCAACATCACAACGCTCGAGCGACTGCTGCAGGCATGCGATCACGACGTGGAGATCCTCGCCCGCCCCCGGGTGCGGCGCGGCGCGGCTGCGCTGGCCGATCTCGCGCCAACGATCGCGGATGACCTCCGAGACAACCGGGAGCGAGATGCGGAGCGGCTGCTGTTCGGATTCGCCGACGACTTCCGAGGCTCCACCCGGCCGGGCAGGATCGCGCTCATCCAAGAGGAGCCGCCTCCGACTGGGGACGCTCGCTTCGACGCCGCGCTTGCGGGGATCGCGGAGCTGTTCGCGGGCGAAGGGGAGATACCCGCCCCCTCCTGGGTCGACGGTCCCATGCGTTTTGTCGAGCCGTGGTGGTACCTCGCAAGCCGCCCCGCCTTTCACGCCTACACCATGGCCAACACACCAGCCGTGCTCGCCCGCCACGGTGTGTTCATCGCCCGCGAGGTGTTCGATCGTGTCTGAGAAGCAGTTCACACGAGCGCGAATCCTCACCGCGCTGCAGGCCCTCGGAGACGAGCTGTCCCGCGAGGGCGTCCGCGGCCAGATCTTCATCGTTGGGGGCGCCGCGATTGCCCTCGCCTACTCCGCGCGACGCGTGACAAAGGACATAGACGCGGTATTCGAGCCCAAGCAGTCGATCTACAAGGCGGCGGCGAAGGTTGCCGATGATCTCGACCTGCCCGGGGATTGGCTGAACGACGCTGTCAAGGGCTACCTACCGGGCGCCGACGCACAGTCCCGGTCGCTACCAATGATTCGCGGCATCGAGATCACTACGGCCTCGCCTCGCTATCTGCTCGCAATGAAGCTGATGGCAATGCGCTTCGGCGAGGACGACGACGACATCCGGATGTTGCTCGGGGAGGCCCACGTGAGAAGCGTCGAAGCTGCGCTTCAGCTGTTGCACGACATATACCCGTCACGGGAGCCTCCGTTGAAGACTCTGCTCTTCCTCGAAGAGCTCCTCGGCCCGGCCAAGTAGCGCCCTGGCCACGGGATCCCTCCCTGCTATCCTGATCCTTACGTTCACGTCAAATTAGGGGAGGCGCCGGGGCAGCCTCCGGAAAGGCAGGCCGCGTGGCCCGCACAGCCATCAGGACCAGCAGCAAGACCGCGTCCGAGAGGCCGACGCAGAGCACCCCGCGGACACGCACGCACGCCGCCGCTCCCCCACCCGGCACACGCGCCACGCCCCGCCCGCGCCGCCTGGGCGTGGCGGAGGGGAACGCCAGCTACAAGTGGTGGGCGCTCTCCTGCACGAGCCTCGGGATGCTGCTGGCGGCGACCAACTCGGGGACGCTGATCATCGCGCTGCCCGACTTGGAGCGCTCGCTGCACGCCTCGCTGCTGGCGCTCGTGTGGGTGATCCTCGCCTACCTGATCGCCGCCACCGTGCTGGTGCTGCTGGCCGGCAGGCTGTCGGACCTGTTCGGTCGCAAGCGCGCGTACA
>DATMMB010000247.1:0-2475 GCA_035569895.1 Solirubrobacteraceae bacterium
CCCGCAAGGGCCTCGCCGACACCGCGCTCAAGACGGCCAATTCCGGCTATCTGACGCGCCGCCTCGTCGACGTGGCGCAGGACGCGATCATCACCGAAGAGGACTGCGGCACCACCCGGGGCCTCACCATGCGCGCCGTCGTGGACGGCGGCGAGGTGATCTCGCCGCTCTCCGACCGCATCCTCGGCCGCTCAGCGGCCGTGGACATCGTCGACCCCGTGGGCGGCGACCTCCTGGTCAAGGCAGGCGACCTCGTGGACGAGGAGGCGATCGAGCGGATCGAGCGCTCGGGCATCGACAGCGTGTCGATCCGCTCGGTGCTGACCTGCGAGAACCGCTTCGGCGTCTGCGGCAAGTGCTACGGGCGCGACCTCGCCCGCGGCACCATGGTGAACATCGGCGAGGCCGTGGGCGTGATCGCGGCGCAGTCGATCGGCGAGCCCGGCACGCAGCTCACCATGCGCACCTTCCACATCGGCGGCGCCGTGCAGCGCGGCGCCGAGGTGTCCTCGGTCGAGGCGTCCTTCGACGCCACGGTCAAGATCCGCAACCGCAACGTCGTCATCAACTCCTCCAAGGTGCCGGTGGTGATGGGGCGGAACTGCGAGATCGTGCTGATCGACGAGGCGAACCGCGAGCGCGCGCGGCACCGCGTGCCCTATGGCGCGCGGCTGCTGGCGGACGAGAAGGCCAAGGTTCAGAAAGGCCAGAAGCTCGCGGAGTGGGACCCCTACACGATCCCGATCATCACCGACAAGGACGGCATCGCCCGCTACGTCGACTTGAACGAGGGCGTGTCGGTGCGCGAAGTGGTCGACGAGGCGACGGGCATCTCCTCCAAGGTCGTGATCGACTGGAAGCAGCAGCAGCGTGGTGGCGACCTCAAGCCGCGCATCGTCCTGCACGACAAGCAGGGCCGGCCGATGACGCTCGCGAACGGCCTGGAGGCGCGCTACTTCATGTCGGTGGACGCGATCCTCTCGGTCGAGAACGGCGCCGAGGTGAAGGCCGGCGACGTGCTGGCGCGCATCCCGCGGGAATCCTCCAAGACCCGCGACATCACCGGCGGTCTGCCGCGGGTGGCGGAGCTGTTCGAGGCGCGCAAGCCCAAGGATTTCGCGATCATCAGCGAGATCGACGGCCGCGTCGAGTTCGGCAAGGACTACAAGACGAAGCGCCGCATCGTGGTGACGCCCACCGAGGAGGGCAAGGAGCCCGTCGAGTACCTGATCCCCAAGGGCAAGCACATCAGCGTGCAGGAGGGCGACTTCGTCACCAAGGGCGATCTGCTGATGGACGGCAACCCGGTGCCGCACGACATCCTGCGCGTGCTGGGCGTCGAGGCGCTCGCCTCCTATCTCATCAACGAGATCCAGGAGGTCTATCGCCTCCAGGGCGTGCGCATCAACGACAAGCACATCGAGGTGATCGTCCGCCAGATGCTGCAGAAGGTCGAGATCGAGGAGGGCGGCGACAGCACCTTCCTGGTTGGCGAGCAGATCGATCGCGCCGAGTTCGAGGAGGAGAACGCCAAGGTGGAGCGCGAGGGCGGCAAACCCGCGGTCGCGCACCCGGTGCTGCAGGGCATCACCAAGGCGAGCCTGCAGACCAGCTCCTTCATCTCGGCGGCGTCCTTCCAGGAGACGACGCGCGTGCTGACGGAGGCGGCGGTGTCGGGCCGGGTCGATGGCCTCGCCGGGCTCAAGGAGAACGTCATCGTGGGCCGGCTCATCCCGGCGGGCACCGGCAGCGTCATGGCGCGCTGGCGTCAGCTCGCCGCCGAGCGGGACCGCGAACTGGCGGCGCTCGCCGCGGCCGAGAGCCCCGGCACGCCTGCCCTAGAGGCCGACCAGAAGATCGCCTGATCTTCGGTTTCGAGGGTATGGGAACGAAGGGGCCGGCTCGTCCGGCCCCTTTTTCCTGCCCTTGTCACGGGGACAAGAAAGCGCTCCCCGGCGGCTCCGGTAGGGCGCTAGTCTCTTCCCTCGGTTGGATTACGCCCGGAGGAGACTGCAATGCCCGCTAGCCGTGCCAAGCCCGTGATTTCGCTCGCCGAAGGGCGGACGGCGCCGATCCCGGCCGGACGGCGCTCGGCGGAGCTGATGACCCATGGCAGCCTGGAGATCCGCTTCTACGCGCCACGCGGGCGTGACGAGCAGACCCCGCACACCCGCGACGAGGTCTATGTCGTGATCCACGGTCGTGGGCAGTTCTTCCGGGATGGCGAGCGCACGCCCTTCGGGCCCGGCGATCTCATCTTCGTGGCGGCGGGGGCCGAGCACCGGTTCGAGGATTTCACCGACGATCTCGAGACCTGGGTCGGCTTCTATGGGCCCGAGGGCGGCGAGCGCTCCAAGGGCTGAGCGGCAGCGCGGCTCGGCGGCGGACTTCCCCTGGAATCTCCGGGGTTTCGCGCGCGATACGGCTTGACGCCTCCGGGGTCGCTCACTAGTATCCGCGCACTCTTGAAGAGGG
>DATMMB010000248.1:0-3779 GCA_035569895.1 Solirubrobacteraceae bacterium
TTGGTCTCCAGCTCGCGGCCCAGCGTCGTGACGCCCATGTGCCCCGGATATACGACCGTCTCCGCTGGAAAACGCTCGATCAGCGTTCCAATCGAACGCTCGAGCACGCTCCAATCGCCGCCGGGCAGATCGACGCGCCCCACCGAGCCCTGGAACAGCACGTCGCCTGAGAGCAGAGCGCCCGGAAGCGCGTAGGTGAGGTGCCCGGGGCTGTGGCCGGGGGTGAACAGCACCTCGATGTCGAGCCCGGCGAGCCGCAGCCGCTCGCCGCCGGCGAGCGTGTGCTCGGGCTCCCAGCTCTCGAACGGGCCGAAGCCCGGGGGCGTCCACGAGGCGATGTCGCTCAGCAGCGGGCGCTCGATCGCGGGGCAGTACACCGGCGCGCCGCTCGCGCGCGCGAGCGGCGCGACCGCGCCGATGTGGTCGAAGTGGCAGTGGGTGATGAGGATCGCCTCGATCTCCACGCCGAGCGCTTTCGCCGCGTCGAGCAGCCGCTCGGGCTCCTCTCCCGGGTCGACGATCAGCGCGCGCCCGCCCGCGCGGTCCGGCGTGAGGATGTAGGCGTTCTCCTGCACCGGGCCGACCGTGAACATGCGCACGTCGAGCGTCACGGCTCCTGCGCCCTCGCCTTCGCCTGTGCCTTCGCCTGCGCTTTGCGGCGCTGGCGGCGCCGGTAGATCCACACGTCGGTGTAGTAGCTGATCGGGATGTACAGCGCGAGCACGATCGGGAACAGCGCGATCGCCTCATTGGGGTTTTTCAGCAGGAAGATCCCGATCAGCAGCATCCCGATCGCGGCCAGCATCGCGCGGTAGATCGCGCCGCGCCAGGTGGGCTCGCGGTCCTCGCGCGGCACGCTCTTCGCGCGCGCCTTCGCCGTCTGCGGGCGCGCGGTGCCGCTGCGCTCCTCGGCGGTCGGGCGCCGGCCCGTGCGCCCGCGCGACTCCACCATCCCCGCCGCGTTGCCGCGGTGCTTGGTCTTGCGCTTGGTCGGTGCCATCCACCCGCAAGCTTAGAGCTTCAGCGCGCGCTCGATCAGATGGCGGGCGGGGTCGAAGCCGGGGAGCGGCACGTCCGCGGGGAAGCCCTCGAGCGCGGCCGCGGGCGCGAGGCCGACGAGCTCGGCGCGGGCGAGCGGGGCGTGCGCGCGCACGGCGTCCACCACCGCGCGCAGCGGCACCTCGGCGGAGCGCTCGACGTTCAGCGACACCTGCGCGATCGGCCGGTCCCGCGCGCGCGGTTCGCGATTCGGGCTCCCGCCCGCGGCGCCCCGCCGGTGCAGCTCCACCCCGATCGCGCGCACGCCCGGCAGGCCCTGGTCGCCGCCCTCGCGGATCAGCGCCGCGATCCGGCGGGCGTCCGCGATCGTGGCGGGCGGAGCGAGCTCGAGGTTGAACGCCACCAGCGGCGCGCGCGCGGCGACGAGCACGGCGCCCCCCGTCGGGTGCGGCATGGAGGGGCCGAAGTCCGGGGTCAGCTCCCCAGCGCGCATCCGCTCCGCCAGCGCCTTGACGCCGCCGCGGCGCAGCTCCGCGCGCGTGCGACCGCTGGTCAGCGCGCCGTACAGGAACACCGGCACACCGAGCGCCCCGATCTCCTCGGCCGCCACCAGCGCCTCCGCGCACGCCGCGCCCCGCAGCGCGTCGCTCAGGTACACGACCGGCACCACATCGACGGCGCCGATGTGCGGGTGCTGACCACGACCGTCGCCGATGTCGATCCGCTGCAGCGCCTCCGCCACGCCGGCCGCGAGCGCGAGCGCGAGCGAGCCGGGGGCGCCCGCGAGCGTGAGCACCGCGCGGTGGTGGTCGGCGTCGAGGTGCACGTCGAGCAGGCGCGTTCTGTCGCCGGCCGCGAAGGCCCGTGCAATCTCCTGCACGCCGGGGTGGTCGCGGCCCTCGGAGACGTTGGGGACGGCGAGCAGTGAGAGGGCGTTCACAACCGCGCCAGCACGAGCCCCGCGGCCAGCAGCACCATCGCCACCGCGCAGGCGCTCAACGCGCCCTCGGCGGGTGCCGCGAGCCGCGCGGCGTCGAGCGCCACCACGGTGCCGTCGGCGAGGCGCTGCTCGCCCGTGACCGACACGGTGCGCCGGCGCAGCTCGCGCACGGGCGTGGAAAGGCGCCGCTGGGCGATCGTCAGCATGAAGCAGCCGACCGCCGCGAGCACCGCCGCGGCGCGGATCTCGAGCGCGTTGACCCAGTAGCTCGTCAGCACCGGGAAGGCGCCCCACGAGGCCGCCAGCCAGAAGGCGGTGTGAAAGCGCCCGCCCCACCACTCGAGGTTGTAGGCGAGCACGATGAACGCGCCCGCGAGCACGAACGGGATCAGCGTGAGCGAGACCGTGAGCGCCCCGACCACGCCGATCGCGACCGCGCCCGCGAGCGAGAGCGCTGCCAGCGCCACCAGCGTGCGCGTGGAGAGGTGGGTGCCGAGCGGCCGGCCGTGCAGCTCGTCGAGCACGTGCGCGCACACGCCCACGCCGAGCAGGAAGGCCGCGAGCGTCGCCAGCAGCCGCCCGCCGTACAGGTGCGGCGCGACCGCCGCGCCGATCGCGACGTTGGCGAGGTTCCACGCGGTGTACGGCGGGTGCAGCACGGTCACGAGGTCGCGCCAGCCGCCGGGGCGCAGGGCGTAGAAGGCGGGGCGGTCGAGGGGCTTGGTGGGCGTCCGCATCGGCGGCGGCGAGGCGGAGCGGTCGAGCGGCGCGGACGCCTGCCCCGACTCCGGCTCGCCGCCGACGCGGATCGCCCCGCCCATCCTCCTACCCTCTCCTCCCCCACATCACCACGCCGCCGCCGAGGCTCATGGGCAGGACGTGCACGCCCTCGATCCCGGCGTCCCGCCACAGGCGTGCCACCCGCTCCAGCGGGAAGCGCGCGTAGAAGTCGGGGATGCTGTGCGCGAGGAAGCTCCCAGTGGACGCCCACTCGCGCGAGAAGAGCCGCCCGAGCGCGGGCAGACCGACGCGCGTGTACAGCCGCCACGCCGCGCGCCAGAGCGGGTTGGGCGGCACCGCGAACTCGAGCATCGCGATCCGCCCCCCGGGGCGGACCACGCGCGCGAGCTCGGCGAGCGTGGCGCCCGGGTCATCGACGTAGCGCAGCAGATAGGTGAAGGTGAGGTGGTCGAGCGCCGCGTCGGCGAACGGCAGCCGCTCGGCCTCGCCCTCGATCAGCGACACGCGCGCCGCGAGCGCCGGGTCGCGCGCCAGCCGCGCGCGCGCGCCGGCGAGCATCCCCGGGCTCTGGTCGAGCCCCACGACAGTGCAGCCGTAGCGGCGCACGAGCTCCTGCGCCACCATCCCGGTGCCGGTCGCCACGTCGAGCACGCGATCTCCCGGCGCGGCGTCGATCGCCGCCACCATCGCCCGCCGCCAGCGCGGGTCCTGGCCGAAGCTCAGCAGCGTCGCGACGCGGTCGTAGCTGCCGCCCAGCGGCGCGAACAGCTCGCGCGCGTGGGGTTTGCGACCGAGCCGCCGCTGTGACGCCCACTCGCCTGCGCCCATTCGCACATGCTACAGCGTGGGCGTCGGGCCTCATCCGCACCCAGGCGCATCAGCGGCGCGGCGCACCCCAAGGCGCCGCGCCGCCGGTCTCCGTCCGAGGACCGCCTCGTCACTCGCGCCCGCGCGGAGCATGCTCGCGCGACTATGAAATTCGCGCGGCTATGAAATGACCAGGCTGAACGGCGCGGTGGCGGTCTGATGCGGGCCAATACCGGAGGCAGGACTCGAACCTGCGACCTTTGGATTATGACTCCACTGCTCTAACCAACTG
>DATMMB010000249.1:0-2689 GCA_035569895.1 Solirubrobacteraceae bacterium
CGAGCAGCGGGCCTCCTGGACGCCGATCGTCGTACTGTTCGCGCTGATCGCCGCGCTCGTCGCGCTCGCGGTGAGCGGCCGCGTCGCCGTCAACCCGGCGCTCCTCGGCTCATTCGCGACCTGGGCGTTCGGCCTGCTGGCGGTGGCGTACTTCGCCTACCTGCTCTTCTTCGCGGGGCTCAACGCCACCGAGCGCCAGCGGGTGCTGGTGATGGTGGCGCTGTTCGCCGGCTCGGTGACCTTCTGGGCCGGGTACTTTCAGCAGGGCGCGTCCTTCAATCTGTTCGCCGCGCGCTACACCGACATGCACATCTTCGGCTGGAATGCCCCGCCCGGGATCCTGCAGTCGATGGATGCGCTGTTCGTCATCATCCTCGCCGGCGTGTTCGCCGCCTTGTGGCTCGCGCTCGGCAAGCGCGGGCGCGACCCGTCCCCGGTGGCCAAGTTCGGCGTGGCGCTGCTGCTGCTCGGGTGCGGGTTCCTGGTCATGTACGTCGCCGCGCAGCGCGTGCTGGCCGGGCACCTGGTGCTGTCCACCTGGCTCATCGCCACCTATTTCCTGCACGTGTGCGGCGAGATGTGCATCTCGCCGGTGGGGCTTTCCAACATGAGCAAGCTCGTGCCGCCACGCTTCGTCGGCCAGGCGATGGGCATGTGGTTCCTGTCGCTCTCGCTCGGCGGCAACCTCGCCGGCCAGCTGACCGGACAATACGACGCGAGTCACCTCGAATCGCTCCCGGCGCTGTTCCTGAGGATCTTCTGGTACGGCATCATCGCCGGCGCGGTGATGCTGGCGCTCACGCCGCTGTCGCGGCGGCTGCTGGCGGGCGTGAAGTAAGCGCGCGCTGCGCGCGTCACTCCGTGACGCGCACGTCGGTGACGAAGTACTCGGTGTCGCCGAAGCAGGAGCTCGGGATCCACTTGTGCTGCTGGTAGTGCAGCGCCATGCGCTTGCCGACCGCGGCGTTGACCTTCGCCGCGACCGCCTCGTTCGGCACGGTAAAGAGGAACTTCTCCGCCACCGTGCCCGGCATGGTCACCATGGCCATCTCGCCTTCCCAGGTCTTGCAGATGAAGCCGCGCCGCGAGAGCTTCTGCACGTAGCCGGCGCGCTCGCCCTCGGAGTAGGACCAGTGGAGCGTCAGGAACGTGAAGCCCGCGAGGCCGAGCAGCGCGACCACGAGCACCAAAATCAGCACCTTCATGAGCTCTCCTCCGGAACCTAAGCATAGCGCGCGCCCACAGCGCGAGGCTAAGATGCTGAGGGGGCAGCCAACAACAGCAACAATTCGGGGGTCGTTCCATGATCACTGAGTCGCGCAGGGAGCTGACGCTCCGGGGACTCGTCCTCGGCGTAATCCTCACCGTGGTGTTCACGGCCGCCAACGTCTACTTCGGGCTCAAGGCCGGGCTTACCTTCTCCACCTCGATTCCCGCGGTGGTGCTCTCCATGGCGCTGCTGCGCTGGCTCGGCAACACCACTGCCCAGGAGAACAACATCGTGCAGACGGTGGCTTCCACCGCCGGCACGCTCTCCTCGATCATCTTCGTGCTGCCGGGTTTCATCATGATCGGCTGGTGGACCGGCTTCCCCTACTGGCAGTCGGTGGCGATCTGCGCCACCGGCGGCATCCTCGGCGTCATGTACTCGATCCCGCTGCGCCGGGCGCTGGTGACGGACTCCGACCTTCCCTACCCGGAGGGCACCGCCTGCGCCGAGGTCATCAAGGTCGGCTCCGGCGACGTGACCGACAAGGATTCGGTGGAATCCGGCGGCAAGGGCCTGAAAGCCGTGCTGGTGGGGTCGCTGGTCTCGGCGCTCTTCCTGGTGCTGGTGCAGATGCGACTGTTCCTCGGGGACGTCGCTCACAGCTTCCGCTTGGGTGCTGATGAACGGGCGCCGGCCACGGGCTTTGATTTCCAGCTCTCGTTTGCGCTCTTCGGCATCGGCCACCTGGTGGGCATCAGCTGCGGCATCGCGATGTTCGTGGGCGCCGTCATCGGCTGGGGCTGGGGGGTGCCGCACTTCAGCGCCCTGCACCCCGGCGCAGGCGCTGCGGGAGAGTTCGCGCATGCCACCTGGAGCCACTATGTGCGTTATGTGGGCGCGGGCGCGATCGCCGTGTCCGCCATCTTTACACTCATCAAGCTCGTGAAGCCGGTGATCGGTGGCCTGAAAAGCGCCATGGCTTCCTCGAAGGCGCGCAAGGCCGGCAAAGGCGACACCCTGGCGCGCACCGAGCACGACATTCCGGTCGACCAGGTGGGCGTGGTG
This sequence comes from Solirubrobacteraceae bacterium, assembly GCA_035569895.1. Taxonomy (GTDB): domain Bacteria; phylum Actinomycetota; class Thermoleophilia; order Solirubrobacterales; family Solirubrobacteraceae; genus Palsa-744. The sequence goes on from DATMMB010000249.1 coordinate 2,276, forward strand.
TCGCTCCTGTGCATCCTGCCGATCTGCTGGCTGCTGTGGAACTTCGCGACCAGCGCGGGGCTCGGTGAGCACGCGCTGCTCCTCACCATCGGCGGCATCGTCATCGTGGTGGTCTTGGGCTTCCTGGTCTCGACGGTGTGCGGCTACATGGCGGGATTGATCGGCGCCTCCAACAGCCCGCTGTCGGGCATCGGGATCCTGGTGGTCGCGACCACGGCGCTGTTCCTGGTGGTGACGGTGAAGTCCTCACTCCCGCCGGAGATGGGCAAGGCACTGGTCGCCTACGCGCTGTTCGTCACGGCCGTGGTGTTCAACGTCGCGGCCATCGCCAACAACAACCTGCAGGACCTGAAGACCGGTCAGCTGGTGGAGTCCACGCCCTCGAAACAACAGTGGGCGCTGGTGATCGGCGTA
>DATMMB010000250.1:0-6015 GCA_035569895.1 Solirubrobacteraceae bacterium
ATCATGCGGAAGGTGTAGATGGCGGTCATGAACGCGCCGATGTAGCCGAACACGTACAGCGCCCAGTGCCAGCCGCCACGCTCGGCCGTGACGAGCAGGATCTCGTCCTTGGAGAAGAAGCCCGAGAAGGGGGGGATGCCCGACAGCGCGAGGCCGCCGATCACGAAGCAGGCGAACGTGAACGGCATCGCCTTGCGAAAGCCGCCCATCCTGTCGAGCGACTGCTCGCCCGCCATCGCGCCGATGATCGAGCCGGCCGCCATGAACAGGAGCGCCTTGAAGAAGGCGTGGGTCATCAGGTGGAATAGCCCGGCGGCGTACGCGCCGACGGACACGCCCATGATCATGTAACCGATCTGCGACATCGTCGAGTAGGCGATCACGCGCTTTATATCTGTCTGCGCAAGTGCAATCGTGCCCGCGATCAGCAGCGTCAGCGCGCCGATCACGGCGCCGGTGTCCTGCGCGGCCGGCGCCAGTTCGAACAGCACGTGCATGCGCGCGATCAGGTACACGCCGGCGGTCACCATCGTCGCCGCGTGGATCAGCGCGGAGACCGGCGTCGGCCCCTCCATCGCGTCGGGCAGCCACGTGTGCAAGGGGATCTGCGCGCTCTTCGCGCACGCCCCCACCAGCAGCAGCAGGCAGCCGGCGGTGATGTCGGCTTCGCCGGCGTGAAACACGTGCGGGGCGAGCGCGAACACCTTCGTGAATTCGAGCGTGGCGGTGTGCTTGAAGATGAAGTACGTCCCCAGCACGAGGCCGACGTCGCCGACCACGTTGATCACGAACGCCTTGATCCCCGCGCGCGTCGCCGTGGTGCGGCGGTACCAGAAGGAGATCAACAGGTAGGAGGCGGCGCCGACGAACGCCCAGCCGACGATCAAAATCAGGAAGTTGCCGGCGAGCACCAGCAGCAGCATCGAGAAGACGAAGAAGTTGAGGTAGGAGAAGAAGCGCGCGAAGCCGCGGTCTTCGGTCAAATAGGAGACCGAGTAGAGGTGGATCAGCGCCGAGATGCCGGTGACGACGAGGATCATGTACACCGACAGCGGATCGACGAGGATCGACAGCTTCGCGTCGATCCCGACCGTCACCGCGTAGTTCCACAGCGAGGAGCTCAGCTCGCGGTGGGAGGGAGCGTGCCCCTGGAGCTTGATCAGCGTCCCCAGCGCGGCGAGGAACGCGAGCGCGATCGCCGCGGTGCCGATCCACCCCGCAGCGCGGCCTGGCAGCACGCGGAAGCCGAAGCCGATCACGAGCGTCCCGAGCAGCGGGAACAGCAAAACCAGCCAGCCGAAGGTCGTAGCGCTCACGCAAGCCCTCCCTGAGTGCGACCAAACGAGCATGACAAGGACGCAGCGAGCGTGGCGTGCTGGCCGAAACGGGGATGCGAGCGAAGCGAGTGTCTCCCGGCTTCGGTACGCGAGCGACCGAGCACACCGTCAGGCGAAGTTTGGGCGTGCTCAGGGCTCATCCCTGAAGCTCTCGCAGCTCGTCAACATCGATCGGCAGTCGTCGCCGGTAGATCGCGACGATCATCCCGAGCCCGATGCACACCTCGCAGGCCGCGACGGTCATCACGATCAACGCGAGGATCTGGCCGTCGCCGTTGCCCCACATGCGCGCAAACGCGATCAGCGCGAGGTTGGCGCCGTTGAGCATCAGCTCGAGGCAGAGCAGGATCACCAGGGGGTTGCGGCGGATGATCACGCCGACCGCGCCGAGCGAGAAGATGATCGCCGAGGCGGCTAGATACCAGGCGATGCTCACCGTCTGCCGACCCCCTCCGCCATCGTGCCGGTGCCTGCCGGACGCGTGAGGTCGAGCGCAGCGAGCCGCTCGCCGGGGGCGCTCGCGAGGCGACCCGCCCCTCCCGCCTCCTCTTCCAAACCCTCGCGCCGGCGGGCGAGCACGACGCCGCCGACGGCCGCGATCAGCAGCAGGAACGAGGCGATCTCGAACGCGAGCAGGAAGCGGGTGAGCAGCAGGTTGCCGATGTAGGCCGGCGTGCCGTACGCGCGCGGACCGGGAGTGTAGGCGGCGCCGTGTCCTTCGATCGCCTTCAGGCCGGAGCCGAGCAGCGCGATCATCAGCTCCACGAGCAGCGCGCCGCCGAGCAGCGCGCCGCCGAGGCGCAGGTTGGCGGCGAGCGGAGCGCCGGCTCCGCGCAGGCGGTCGCTGGCCGAAACGGGGATGCGAGCCGAAGGCGAGTGTCTCCCGGCTTCGGTCGAGCGTCCCCCCTCGCCCACGTACGCGACGACGAACACGTACAGCACCATCACCGCGCCGGCGTACACCACCACCTGGGCGGCGGCGACGAATTCGGCGCGCAGCAGCAGGAACAGCACCGCCAGCGACAGCAGGTGCGCGACGAGCGCGAGCACGCAGAAGAAGGGGTCGCGCAGCGCCACCACGCCGATCGCGCCGGAGATGGCGCCGACCGCGGCGAGGAAGAACAGCAGAGTGCTCACGCCGACCTCCAGTCGGCGTTGCTGCTTGCGAAGTCGGCCCTCCAGGCCGCCGTGACCGGATCTTCGATCCTCTGCATCACTCGCCCTCCCGCCGCAGGGGGGTTCGCTCCAGCGGCTCGGCGAGCAGCATCTCCTTGGTGAAGATCAGGTCTGAGCGCGAGTAGTCCGACAGCTCGTAGTCATGGCCCATCGTGATCGCGTCGAACGGGCAGGCGATCTCGCAGTAGCCGCAGAAGATGCAGCGCGACATGTTGATCTCGTAGACGGCGGCGTACCGCTCGCCCGCGGAGACGCGGTTCTCGGGCGTGTTCTCGGCCGCGACCACGCGGATGCAGTCGGCCGGGCAGGCGGCGGCGCACAGCGAGCAGCCGACGCACTTCTCGAGGCCGGGGTGGGTGGGGTCCGAGCTCTCGAAGCGGTGCAGCTTGTGCCGCCCGCGGAAGCGCGGGTACACCGGAGTCTTCTCCTCCGGGTACTGCACCGTGATCGGCTTTTCGCGCATCCGCCCGAGCACGGTGAGGAGGCCGCGCACGGTCTCGCCGAACGTCCGCCACGTGCTGCGCGCGGGGCCGGGGGCCGGCGTGCGGCTGACCTCGATCACGTCGTCGCCGGGGGTCCAGGTCATGTTTGTTCTTTGTGATCGTCCGCGCGTCCGCTGTCGGCAACGCGGTGGCGGGCGTCGGGCGTCCTGCCCGACGACTGCGGTTGGGGAGGCGGCACGCGGCGCATCAGTGCGTCACCACCACCAGCACGGCGGTCGCGAGCGCGTTGAGCGTCGCGAGCGGCAGCAGCACCTTCCAGCCGAAGCTCATCAGCTGGTCGTAGCGCAGCCGCGGCAGCGTCGCGCGCACCCAGATGAAGAAGAACGTGAACAGCGCCATCTTGCCCAGCACCACGAACGGGTCGACCCAGCCAGGCGGGTGGATGCCGAACGGGAGCAGCCAGCCGCCGAGGAACACGGTGGTCACGATGCCGGAGACGACCAGCACGTTGAGGTACTCGGCGAAGTAGTAGGAGGCGAAGCGCCCGCCGCCGAACTCGGTGTTGTAGCCCCCCACCAGCTCGGCGTCGGCCTCCGTCAGGTCGAACGGCGCGCGGTTGATCTCGGCGAAGCTCGCGGTGAGGAAGATCAGGAAGCCCACCAGCTGCGGGATGATGTACCACATCCCTTTCTGCGCTTCGACGATGCCGGTGAGCGACAGCGTCTGCGCGGTCATGATCACGCCGACCAAGGCGAGGCCCTGCGAGACCTCGTAGGAGATCAGCTGCGCCGCGCCGCGCATCGCGCCGAGGAACGAGTACTTCGAGCCCGACGCCCAGCCGCCGAGCATCACGCCGTAGAATGCGACCGCGCCGAACGCGAACAGGTACAGCGGGCCGATCGACACGTCCACCCCGTACAGCCCGACGGGCGTGCCGAAGATGTGCTGCACGTTGCCGAACGGGATCAGCGCGAACGCCGCCACCGCCGTGAGGATCGAGATCACCGGAGCGAACGCGAACAGGAAGCCGATCGACGTGCTCGGGCGGAACTGCTCCTTGGTGAGCAGCTTGAGGATGTCGGCGAGCGGCTGCAGCGCGCCGTAGGGCCCGACGCGGTTGGGTCCGTAGCGCGACTGGAAGCGCCCGAGCAGCTTGCGCTCGCCGAGCAGCACGAACGGCACGAGCTGCAAGCCGACGGCGAAGATCACGATCGCCTTCAGGATCTGGATCCACCATTCTTCGTAGAAGCCGACGACGGCGATCGTCATGAAGCCACCGCCAGCCCGATGCGGCTCGTCAGGTCGTCCAGCACGTATCGCTCGTCGCGCGTCTCGCCGATGTGACGCACGGCTCGGCGCACGCGCTGGATGCGCCCGTCAGGGTGCGTGACAGTGCCTTCCTGTTCCGGATACGCCTCCGCCGGGAACACCACATCAGCCTGCTCGCGCAGCGCGTCGGTGAGAGAGGCCGCATGGGCGATGACCGTCCCGGGCCCACTCGCAGGCAGATCCACGCCGAGCAAGTAGAGGCAGGTCAGCTCGCCTCGCTCGAATGCCTCGGCGATCCCCTGCACGTCCAGCCCGTCCTCGTGTGTGTCGCTGAGCCCCGGTCCGGCATTCGGGAGCACGCCCGCCTCGCGGAGCCCGCGGCCGTTTGCGTGGGCGGGGACTTCGAGCAGTCCGGCGCCGTCGATCTCGGCAAGACCCAACGTCGCGGCGACGTCGAGCAGGGCGCGCACGGCCCGCTCGCCGTCGGCGCCGGCTGCCAGACGCTCGTGCCAAAGCACGACGATCTCGTTGCCGGCGGCGCGCAGCGCGCTGAGCAGATCGGCGCGCTGGGCCTCGTCGAGTAGCTGCTCCCGGTCTGCGCGCACGAGCTTCATCCCGTGGCGGCGCACCCCCTTGCGCAGCCGCAGGTCGAGGATCGCGGCGTCGGCGAGCGGGTCGCAGTCGAGCACCAGCACGGCGTGGGCGAGCTCCAGGTCGGGTACCCGCGCCTGCAGAGCCGGCTCAGCGAGCGCGCGGTGCAACTCGAGCGCCAGCCTGCCGGCGGGGCGCGAGTCCAGGTGCGGCGAGCCCAGCGCTTCGCGCATCAGGCGGCTCAGCCGCAGACCCTCCTCGTTGGTCGTGCCGCCGCCGGCGAGCGCCCCGGTGCGCTCCCCTGCGCGGGAGAGGCGCGTGGCGGCCTCCTCCAGGGCGCGCTCCCATGAGACGGGGCGCAACTCGCCGCCGTCGCGCAGCAGCGGCGCGGTGACGCGCTCGTCGCCGTCGAGCGCGGGGTAGGCGAAGCGGCCGCGGTCGCACAGCCAGCCGTCGTCCACCTCGGGGTTCTCGCGCGCGAGCACGCGCATCACGCGCTCGTCGCGCACGGTGAGCATCACGTTGCACTGCGCGGGGCAGAGCGTGCACACCGAGCCGGCGTCCTCGTTGTCCCACGGCCGCGCGCGGAAGCGGTAGGCGCGCGAGGTGAGCGCTCCTACCGGGCACAGCTCGACGATGTTGCCGCTGAAGGGCGCCTCGTAAGGGTGGCCGTCGAACGTGGAGACGTAGGAGTGCGAGCCGCGCTCCTGCAGCACGAGCTGGTGGTCCTCGGAGATCTCCTGGGAAAAGCGCACGCAGCGGTAGCAGAGGATGCAGCGCTCGCGGTCGATCGCGATCAGCGGCGAGAGCGCCAGCGGCTTGACGAAGTGGCGCTTGGGCTCGATGAAGCGTGACGTGCCGAGGCCCCAGCCGAAGGTGATGTCCTGCAGCGGGCACTCGCCGCCCTTGTCGCACACGGGGCAGTCGAGCGGATGGTTGATCAGCAGGAACTCAACGACCGAGTTTTGCGCGGTCTTCACGCGCTCGGACTGGGTGTGCACCACCATGCCGTCCTTCACCGGCGTCGCGCAGCCGGCCTGCAGCTTGGGGATCCCCTCGATTTCCACCAGGCACATGCGGCAGGCGCCGACCGGGTTGCCGAGCTTCGGCTCGTAGCAGAACACGGGGATCTCCACGTCGCCGAGCTTGGCGGCGTCCACCAGCGTCGCGTTTTCGGGCGCCTGCACCTCCAGGCCGTC
>DATMMB010000251.1:0-9605 GCA_035569895.1 Solirubrobacteraceae bacterium
CATGCTGGCACTCCTCCCGTGTCGGGTGTATTGCTTAAAGCGAGCAGAGTACCGCCCTGCAAGGACGGAATGGGGCCCAATCCCGCCAAAACCGGCCGCGAGCGGCACTCACGCCGAGATGCGCACCGGCGGCGGCGCCTCGCGGCGCTCGCGCGGCGGTTCGCGCGGCTCGGTGAGCGGCGCGCGCAGCGGCCCCACCGCGCACACCGTCCACAGCGCCGCCAGCCAGCAGCCGCACGCGAGCGCGACGTGCACCCACACGAGCTCGGTGGGCAGGTGCGTCTCGTACTGGTCGATCCCGACGGCCCCCTGCAGCGCCAGCAGCACGCACAGCGCGGTGGTGGCGCGGCGCACCTGCCGGTCGGCGCCGCGGCGGCGCGCCAGCCACCAGACGGCCAGCGCGAGCAGCCCGAACGCGAACGCGATCTCCGCGTGGCGGTGGATCACGAAGTCGAGCGTGCCCTTCCCGTCGAAGTCGAGGCGATTGATCCGTTCTCCCGGGTTGCCCCCCGCGTGCGGGCCGGCGGCGGTGGCGGCGGTGCCGGCGAAGATCGTCAGCGCCCCCAGCCCGACGAGCGCGCGCGCCGCGTGCACGAGCGCGCGGCCGGCCTCGCCGGGGCACGCGTCGGGCTCTTGACCGAAGCCGGTTGACACCCCCCGTTGGCGCGCGTCCCAGTTTTGGCTGGCCCGCCACACCAGCGTGGCGGCCGCCACGAGGATCAGCATCGACAGCGCGAAGTGCCCCATCACCCACCCGTAGTCGAGCTTCCCGCGCACGGTCAGCCCGCCGAGCACCGCCTGCGCCACCACGCCGAGCGCCAGCAGCGCGCTCAGCCGCGCGAGGTCGCGCCGGTAGGGGCGCCGGCGCAGCGCCCCCACCCACGCGAGGCCGGCAGCGATCGCCACCGGGCCGGTGAGCAGGCGGTTGGAGAACTCGATCAGCGCGTGCGTGGAGAGCGGCGGGTAGAGCTTGCCGTCGCACTGCGGCCAGTGCGGGCAGCCGAGCCCCGAGCTCGTCAGGCGCACCGCCGCGCCGGTGAGCACGATCAGCGTCAGCGCCGCGAGCGCCGCGTACGCGAGCACGAGGTACTGGCCGGGCGTGACGGTCCAGCCGTTGGTGCGCTCGCTAAGAGGGTGGCGCAGCCGGCCGAAGGCCGGCTGGCCGAAACGGGGACTCGCGCCGCAGGCGCGTGTTGGCCGAAACGGGGACTCGCGCCGCAGGCGCGTGTCTCCCGGCTTCGGTCGGCTTCGGTCGGGTCCCTTGCTCTTCGATATCCGGTCCATGAGGTCGATCATGGTTTGGAGTTTGCCAACCTCACGCCGATGGTGACTCACAAGGTTTGCGGTGGCATGACCACATCGGCTCATACCGGCGGACCGGGGTGTGCCCATGCACAAGAAATTTAAAGGCCGATAGCCATGGCTATCGGCAATTGCACACCACGTCCAGGTGGCGTCTCTCGCCGGGCGATCCGGTCAATACTCGAACGGCAGCTCGGCGGCGAGCTCGCGCAGCGTGGGCGCGGCGGCGTCGCGCGCGGAGACGATCGGCTCGATCTCCGCCGGCCACGCGATCGCGATATCGGGGTCGTCCCAGGCGATGCCGCGCTCGATCGCGGGGTCGTAGTAGGCGCTCTGCTTGTACAGCACGTCGGCGATCTCGCTCAGCACGCAGAAGCCGTGCGCGAAGCCGACCGGCACGTACAGCTGGCGCATCCCCTCGTCGTCGAGCTCCACCCCCTCCCACTGCCCGTACGTGGGGGAGCCGCGGCGCAGATCGACCACCACGTCGAGGATCCGCCCGCGCCCGCAGCGCACGAGCTTCGCGACGCCCGCGCCGACGTGGAAGTGCATGCCGCGCACCACACCGCGCGTGGAGCGGGAGTGGTTGTCTTGCACGAAGCGCTCCTCCGGCGAGAGCCCGAATGCCTCATGCCACTCCGCGCGGTAGGTCTCGCAGAAGAACCCGCGCTCGTCGGCGAACACGCGCGGCTCCACCATCAGCGGGCCGGAAAGGCGCGATAACGGCGTCGCGATCACCGGCTGAGAGCGAAGCGTTGTCGACGGCATGGGGGCAGCGCACGGCCGCGAGCGTGCGGGGCGACGATCACGCGCGGGAACGGTACACGACGCGCCCCGCGGTCAGCGGGCGGTGCATCCTCCCCTCTCCCCCTACTGCCCGCGCGCGAAGGCCGCGCGGCGGGGCACCCTCTCAGCGGCGGCGGTGGCCGCCCAGGTGGTAGATCACGAGGCTGCGTTCGCTCTTGTTGTGCAGCTTGTCGATCGCGAAGAAGCTCAGCACGTTGCGCCCCGGCCGCAGGCCCGCGGCGCCGTGCCAGCGCAGCGTGCCGGAGAGCGTCGCGGGATAGGCGAGGTTGGTGTAGCTGGTGATCCGCTTGCCGTTGATTTTCAACGTGATGCGCGCGACGCCCGCGGGGTCGTGCGCGGACACGCTGATCCGCAGCGCGCCGCTGTAGCTGGTGTGGTTGGCGGGCGCGGCGACGTCGATCGACGGCCCGCTGAAGTCCCCGCACGGTTCGCTCAGGCGGTCGCCTTTGCTCGCGTACTGCGCCAGCGCCGCGAACGACGGCTTGCGCGCGCCGTCCCCGTGCAGCAGCCCCGCCACCTCCGCGCCTTCGTCCTGCAGCGGAAACCAGATCGCCACGGGGATGTAGGGGGTCTGCGCGAGGCAGTGATAGGCCTGCAGCAGATACGTCGCCTGCTGGGCTTCGCTGACGCCCTGCGCCTTGCGCCCCGCCCAATACCCTTCGCCGCACTCCGCGTCGGTGGTGCGCCACGACAGCTCGGTCATCCAGATCGGCTTGTCGTCGCCGTTGGCGAGCATCACGTCGTGCACTTCTCTGTAGGCGAGGAACGAGTCGGGGATCATCCGTTCGTTGTTGCCCTTGATGAAGCTGTAGGGGGACACGATGTTGCACGCCGTGTCGGTGTGCACCGCGACCGCGTCGAAATACCCCTTCGCGCCCGCCTGGTAGAGCCCTTCCAGGAACGGGTAGTCGTTGCCGGTGAGCCCTCCGACGAGCACCGTCGCGTTCGGTTCGGCCGCCTTGATCGCGGGGTAGGCGGCTTTCAGCAGCGCGGCGTACGCGACGGGATCGGGGGCGCCCGTCCACCAGCTCGGGTCGTCCTCCTCGTTCCACAGCTCGTACGCGGCCACGCGCTTACCCCAGCGCTGGGCGAGCCCCGCGACGAACGCCGCGTAGTCCTCGGGGTTGGCGGGCGGGCTGTGTTCGTCGCTGCTGCCGGTCTCCCACTGGGCGCTGCCCACCACGTCGACGATCACCTTCGTGCCGCGCGGCAGTTCGCGGAACAGCTTTTCGTAGGCGTACATCCAGTTCGGCGCGTAGTCGCCGGGCGCCGGCTCGAGGTCGTTCCAGGTGGCGAACACCCGCACCCAGCGCACGTGCAGCGCCCGCAGATCGCGCACGTGCGGGGCGCCCATGTTCGCCAGCACCACGCCCGGTTCGGCCGCGGGCGCGGTGCTCGCGCCGAGCGCGAGCGTCAGCGCGAGCGCCGCCGCTCCCGCGAGCAAAAGCCTCCCCGTGCGAGGGAGCGCGTCGAGCAGCGCGCTTGCCGGCATCCGGCGGGGGCGGCGACGCAAGCTGGGCCTCTCCATGGCTCTCTGATCGTAGGTTTACCCGCCGCACTTGAGCGCCGGTATCGGAATCGACGGATGGCGGGGAAGTGGACGAGCCGACTCAGTCGAGGCTGCCGCGCGGAGCGATCCACACGCTGAGGAACACGAGTGAGGTGTGCTCGGCGATCGCGTCGTAGTCGCGGTCGTAGTGCAGCACCCCCAGCCGCTCCTCGGCCGCGACCGCGGCGATCAGCAGGTCAACCGGCTTCACGCGGTGCGACACGCCGCGCGCGGCGGCGAGCTCCCCCTGCGCGGTGAGCGCCCGCGCGGCAGCCTGCGCGGTGAGCGGCGCGTGCGGCAGCGCGTCGAGTTCGTCGCAGACAGCGTCGAATTCCTCACCGTCGATCGCGCTGTAGCGCAGCTCCAGCAGCGACGGCGGACAGGTCCACAGCTGCCCCGCGGTGAGCGCCGCCTCGAAGGTCTTGCGGTGGGGCTCGACGAGGCGCCCGTCGACGACGCGTGCCCAGGCCGAGTTGTCGAGCAGCAGCGACCGGTTGTAACCGGTCAAGTATGGATCCAGCCGTGCTCGCGCACCTCATACGCGGCGGCGGCGTCCAGACCCTCGCCGGTGCGCAACCGCCGAACGAGGTCGCGGCGCAGCTCCAGCTTGCGCGCCTCCTCGTCGCGCTCGCTCTGCAGCTCGCGCAGCCGCGCGCGGGCGCCGAGGATCACGAGCTCCCCCAGCCGGATGCGCTCCCCGCGGCGGCGCAGCTCGTCGAGCGCCTCGTGGACGGGAGGCGTCTCCGTGATCGAGTGACGGGGGTACTTGGTCGGCATTGCCGTCGGGAGTGTAGCACCGGGGTACTGCACTTGTGTCCCCTCATGTCGGCAAAAGCGCCGACAGAGACCCCGGCGCTCACTTCTATTTGCCTTTGCTTGCGGATGCACATGAAGGTGCGCGGACGGAGCTGCTCCTTCACGCAGGTCGGCGGGTACTCGGGATCCGCGCTGGTGCATAGGATTCTTATGTACGACCGCGCTCTATCGGCGTCTCGACATCTAAACTTGCACCACTCCGATGCCAGGGGAGAAGCGAGCACACGAGCCGGGATCCAGCCGCGCTGCGGCGTCCCCAAAGTGCTTCATGCACATCCCCAAGAGCGCCGGGTCGAGCGTGCACGCGGCGCTTGAGGCGGCGCTGGCGCCGGGGTCTTTGGCGCCACAGCGGTTTGACCGGTCGGTCTTCTGCGATTTCGAGGACTTCGAGCTTCTGAGCGCCGATCTGCGCTCTCAGATCGCCACGAACGCGGAGGAGATCGGCGCGCTGAAGGGATACGACGCGGTCAGCGGGCACTTCTCGCTGCCCACTCTGCTGCAGATCACGGACGCTCGGTCGATCGCCACCGTTCTGCGCGAGCCGCGGGCACGCCTGCTGTCGCTGTACCTGTACTGGCGCCACCCGGACTTCGAGAGCCTGTGGACTCCCTATGAGGCCAACCTGCAAGCCTTTCGGCCGCTGTGGGAATTCCTCTCCGAGCCGTCCGTTGCGCCGGTGACCGACAACCAGATCTGCCGAATGCTGCTGTACGGCGACCCGCGGCTGCCCGACTCCGACTTCATCGCGCAGGCCGACCTTCACTCGATCGCCGCCGACGCGATCGAGCGGCTCGACTCGCTGGGCTTCGTCGGCGTGCTGGAGCTGGGAGACGGCGCATGGGACGGCCTCGGGCAGTCGTTCGGCGTAACGCTCGCGCCCACCACCTCGAATGTGACCCCGCCGGCCCCGAACCCCATCGGAGTGGCGACCGACGCTGCGCTCCTCGCCCAAGGAGCGATCGCGTTGATCGAGCAGCGCAGCGCCGCCGACCTGCGCGTCTACCACCACGCCCTAGCGCTCGCCGGCGTCGCGGCCGAGCACCGCAAAGCACTGTGCGATCAAGCCTTCGCACATCAGCTGGTCAAGCTGGGCGACCTCGCCGGCCGCTCCGCGACGCAAGCCGCCGACCACGCGGCGACGATCGACGCGCTGCGCAGCGAGGCCGTCCACGACCGCACACAGTGGCAAGCAGCGACGACGGCACACCAGACCACCATTCACGAACACCACAAGACGATCCGCCGGCTGGAGGGCGAGCTCGCCCGCCGCGATGGCGACATCGAGGAGCTGCAGCGCCGGCTAACCGCCACGCACCACTCGGCCAGCTGGCGACTCACTGCTCCACTGCGCGCCACCACGCGCCTAGCCCGCCCCGTCCTCACCGCTGTTCGGAGTCCCCCCACCGGCGCCCCCGGGCGGTCCTTGCTTGCCAGATGGTCTTCGAATCAGGTCTGGCTCTTTGCGCTGCTGCTCTGCTTCCTCATCGCCGCCACCGACGCCATCCTTACCCACGTAGTCCTAATTGCAGTCCTCACCGCCGGGCCGCTCTGTGGCGCCTTCACAGGGCGCTGGTCCCGCACCGCGATCGTCGGTCTTTGGGCCTTCGCACTCGGCGTTCCCCTTGGCCTTGCCGACAACATCTGGGACACCCGCACACAGTTCGTTGACCTGGCTGCTGTTGCGACGGTGGCGCTGTTGAGTACTTTGGCGGCGACTCTCGCCGAGCGCCGCCGGCATCCCGTTGACCTCTAGCGCGATACCTTTCCAGTCCTGTTGACGACCGTGCCAGACATCAGAGCCCGTCTGCCGGCATAGGGCTACTCGCTCGACATCATGCTTAGCCAGCTCGGTGGTAGATGAATGGCGACCTCAATCTCCTCCTTGAATTGTACAGGTGCCCTAGCTCCGTTTTTACGTACCCATCGAGCCATGCTCTCAATGCCATCCTTGAGCGTTCTCGGCTCGTCACCGCCAAACACCTGCCGTGCCTTATCGTGACTCGAGAAGGCATCCACCACCTCATTACGGGGGGGTAGATGCACGACATCTGCCGGTACTCCAAAAGCCTGCGCAACCGTCTCGGCGAGCTCCAGCACACTATAGGGCTGGTCAGCCCCTACATTGAAGGTCTCATTTCGTGCCGCCTCAACCAGGGGCGAGCGGGCAATAACCGGCGCAACATCGTCTACGTGAGAGAACGCACGGGTCTGGTGCCCATCTCCAAAAATCGGCATCGACTTCTCCAGCATAATATTATTCATAAAGATACCAATTACGTTTCTATATGGGTCACTAATGTTCTGTCGTTCACCATAAACGTTATGGGGGCGAAAGATTGTGAAGTCGAGCCCAAACATATTGCTAGCGGCCGCTAAATCGAGCTCTACGGCGTACTTTGAAATACCATATGGGTCCTCCGGCCTAGGCACCATGCCCTCATCCATCGGTACTTGCCCGGCCCCGTATACCGCAATCGACGATGTAAAAACAAAGCGCTTGACTTGTCCTAGTATCGACGCGTTGATGAGATGCACGCTAGCTTCAAGGTTAGTACGATAATTGTATGACCTGATAAAATGTGAAAGACCCTCGGCAGCGTAGGCTGCCAGGTGGTAGACATAGTCATATGGTCCCATCTCAAAAAGAGTCCGTACAAAATCAGCGTGCCGTAGGTCTCCCTCGACCCAAATGGCGTCGGCAGGTACATTGTCGCGGAAACCGCCAGATAGATCGTCCGTCGCAACGACTGTCATTCCGAGCTCAATACAAGCATCCGCGACATGCGAGCCGATGAACCCGGCAGCCCCTGTGACGAGTACCTTAGTCGCTGGCATCGCAAAAGACCTTGTGGCAAACAATTGTAAATTTGTACTTCATCTTCACCTCCGTCGAAAAATATGTCTTTCTACCACCCAGGCACCGTCGACCCGGCTAGTACATACCAATTTGCGTCTCGGTGAGTAGCGAGTCCCTTAGTGCCATCAAATCACTATAATCACACGGCGTAGAACTTACGCTACCATCTCCTTGCACGTCTCTGAGCAAAGCTTCTATGCGATCGGCTCGCTCATCGGAGGAGATCCAATCTTGGCGCCGAATACCTTCACGTAAGCGATTAAGCTCATCAGGGTGCTCAGCTAAGCGCCGCAAAATATGTGCGAGAGCACTTGGCTCGGCGGGCTCGAAGAGAAGCCCATTTTCTTTGTCACGGACACCTTCCTGTAGAGCGCCGATTCTTGATGCTATGACCGGCACGCCGCACGCAAACGCCTCATGGGCCACTATCGAGTACGTCTCCCATACTAGAGAAGGGATCACGACTGCGTCTACGTCGGCCAGTAGCATTGTTAGGTCGATGGGCTCAAATTTCCCAAAAACTTTGAAATCTAGACCTGGAATGCCGCTCGCTGCGGTTCGCAATTCACTGACGTATGGCTGCGTCTCAGCGCCAAAAACAATGTATGTCGCGCCGTCGAGTCGGGCAGTGCGCAATGCCTCAATGACGATATGGATCCCCTTATGAGGCACCACCACACCCACCGACGCCAGGTATAGCTTATTGAAGCGCTTTTTCCGTACCCTTGAATGCTGAACCTGCGGGTCGACTCCTACACTATTTCCAATAACCACTGGCCGGGGAGCCGTAGGAAAGTGATTAATAAAATAATCGGCCACAAACTGCGATGGGCACACCACCGTGCGCGCCGATTGCAGAGCATGCCTAAAAAGGCTTGTCCTTAACGTCAAGGCACGCTCCGCATGAACCTGGCCTACGAAGCAGTTGTCCGCACAGGCGAGACCATGTTCAGGACCCGAACATAATTCCCCATTAGTTCTTTCCAGGTGAGCGCGCTCGCATGCGAAGTAGAAATCATGGAGCTCCACGATAACTGGTACCGACCACTTTTGCGCGACAAGTACATACCCAGGGGAGTGGTGCAGAACGTGAGCAATCACTATCACATCAGGCGAAGTTTCTAAGATACTTTGCTCGAAAAGACGCTCCAAGGTACTATGACCAGCAGAGTGTACCGTACCGTTTGTGGGACTACCGCCCGATACGAGCATGACATCCACCTGCTTATTCTTCAACCGCTGGATCCGAGGGATAGGCGGCGCTGCACAGGGGCGGCGCGCAAAGATCGTTATTTCGTGGCCTCGCGCCGCCAATGTCGTGGCACTTTGCTCGGTGATTCTCTCTACCCCAGCGACTCCGAAGGGGGGGTAGCCATGGCTCACAAATAACACTCGCATCAGACGTCTTTACGTGCCTGATCTGATAACTGGCGCTGGTGACCGATCCTCGAAAAATATGTCGCCATACCTTGCGGAAGCTCCTGGTAGTTAACACCTACCCACTGTCCCACTACTTGTGCGATGCGTCTAAAAAAGGCCTCCCTTAGCCACCAATCCAATTCGCTCGTGTCTAGATCTTGGGTAGCGCGCAAGACTTCCCAATCACGACTTACAAGTGTGTCGACCAACGGACGCAGATCATGCTCATCGAGCACGCGACCGACGATATCCCTGTTAGCGACCCCGTCATCGACATTCCGGCAGAAGATCTCCTTGATCGTATATGGATGGGAATGATATACGCACGATGCTGGTTCGTGAACAAGCGTCCAGCCTTCCTCAAGTACCTCCCGGGCCCAAAGCAAATCCTCACCTATTGTTCGGACGGAACGGAAGGGGATCGTTGCAAAGATATCGGCACGTATAACCGCACTGACAGTGTGGAAGTTCAAAAAGGCTCTCCGTGCCGCGTGCGTCATCGACCGATATGCGTCCCAATCATCAATACGTTTTTGTTCTTGTGTCAGCGCTCCGCTGAGCTCGTGCGTCCCCTCCGCTTTTACCAGGACATTCGCGTCATGATATGGAAGTGTACGACTACATACACCGACCACGGACGGATCTCCGTCAAACGCGGCCAGTAAAGGGCCCAACCATTTCTCGCTCGTAGGTCGACTACGTCCGTTGAGAAAGACCAGTAACTCCCCTCTGGCCTCCCGCGCCGCAAGATTCCTAGTCAGTCCGTGATTAAAATCTTTTGGATCGATCGTAACGACCTTTGCGCCGAAGCCTCGCAAAACATCTATGGTGTCATCGCTAGATCCCGAATCAACC
>DATMMB010000252.1:0-2453 GCA_035569895.1 Solirubrobacteraceae bacterium
GCGGGCCCGATCGAGCCGCGGGATTTTGCGGTGCCCTCGACGCCGGTAGTGGGCCAGGCGTTCCGCGGATGAAGCTCCCGCGCGTCTACCCGATCGTCGACAGCGCCGCCTGGATCGGGCGGCTGGCGCCTCTCGGAGTGCGGCTGGTGCAGCTGCGGCTCAAGGAGCGCACCGCCGGGGAGGTGCGGGCGGAGGTGCGCGCCGCGCGCGCGCTGTGCGCCGCTGCCGGGATGCAGCTCATCGTCAACGACTACTGGGAGATCGCTCTCAGCGAGGGTTGTGATTTCGTGCACCTGGGCCAGGCCGACCTCGCCGGCGCCGACCTCACGGCGCTGCGCCGCGCCGGGGTCCGCCTCGGCGTCAGCACCCACGACCACGAGGAGCTCGAGCGCGCGCTGCGGGCGGCCCCCCACTACGTGGCGCTCGGTCCCATCTACCCGACGCTGCTCAAAGTGATGCCGTGGCAGCCCCAGGGTCTCGAGCGGATCCGCGAATGGAAGGGGCGCATCGGCGCCATGCCTCTGGTCGCGATCGGTGGCCTCACGCTCGAGCGCCTCGCCGGAGTGTTTGCGGCCGGGGCGGACGTAGCCGCCGTCGTGAGCGACATCCTGCGCGACCGCAATCCCGAGGCGCGCACGCGGGAGTGGCTGGCGGCGGCAAGGGCGGCCTGAGGATCTCCCGTGAGCGAGCGCTATTCGCGTCAGATCGTGTTGCCGGAGGTGGGGGCGGGCGGCCAGGCACGCCTGGCGGCGGCGTCGGTCACCGTGGTCGGTGCCGGGGGACTCGGCTGCGCGGTACTCGAGTACCTGACCGCGGCGGGCGTAGGACACCTCACGATCGTCGATCACGATACGATCGAGGAATCCAATCTCCACCGCCAGCCGCTCTATCGCATGAGCGACCTCGGCGGGCTCAAGGTCGAGGCCGCGCGCGCCGCGCTCGGCGCCTTAAACCCGCAAGTGCAGGTCGACGCGCGTGCCGAGCGGCTGACGCCGGCGAACGCAGCGCTGCTCGCGGCGGCGGCCGACGTGGTGGTCGATGCCGCCGACAGCTTCGCCGTGACTTACGTGCTGAGCGATACCTGCCTGCGCGCGGGCAAGCCGCTGGTGAGTGCCTCGGTGCTCGGCCTCTCGGGCTACGTCGGCGCCTTCTGTGGGGGCGCGCCGAGCTATCGTGCCGTGTTTCCGGAGCTGCCGCGCCAGGCGGGCTCGTGTGCCGAGTCCGGAGTGCTCGGAACCGCGGTCGGAGTGCTGGGGACGCTGCAGGCCCACCTGACACTGGCACTGCTGCTCAGACTCGAGCCGAGCGTGCTCGGACGGCTGATCAACGTCGACCTGAGGACGCTGCACTTCGGCGGCTTCGCTTTCTTCGGAGCGCCGGAGCCATCCGAAGCCCTGACCTTCATCGCGCCCGAGGACGTCGCACCGTCCGACCTGGTGATCGACCTGCGCAGCCTCGCCGAAGCACCCGTGTCGCCGTTCGCGTCGGCCTGGCGGGTGGGTGTCGAAGCGCTCGAGCAGGGCGCGGAGCGGCTGCCGGCCGCGCCGCGCGTCGTCCTCTGCTGCCGCACCGGCGTGCGTGCCTGGCGCGCGGCCCGCGCCCTGGCGGCTCAGGGCCACCGCAATGTCGCGCTGATCGCGCTCGGCGGGTGACGGCAGTCCTGGTCATCGCCGGGACGGATTCGAGCGGCGGGGCGGGACTCGCGCGCGATGTCGCGACGCTGACGCACTTTGGTGTCGGAGCGCTGCTCGCGGTGACCGCCGCAACCGCCCAGACCGACAGCGAGGTGCGAGCGGTCGAGCTGCTGCCAGCGCCGCTGGTACGGGCGCAGATCAGCGCGGCGCTCGCGACGCGCCGCGTCGCCGCCATCAAGACGGGCATGCTCGGCAACGCCGCGATCGTCGAGGCGGTTGCCGCCGTCATCCCGCCACGGGCGCTCGTGCCGCTGGTGCTCGATCCGGTGCTGGCCGCCACGGCGGGCGCCACGCTGCTCGATGAGACGGGACGTGCGGCGCTCGCGGCGTTGCTGCTGCCGCGCGCCACCCTGCTGACTCCCAACATCCCGGAGGCAGCGCTGCTGCTCGGCGCCACGCAGGCCTCGTCCGCCGAGGAGATCGTCGCGCAGGGGCGGGCGCTGTGCGCGCGCGGTGCGGCGGCAGTTCTCATCAAGGGCGGACATGCCGCGGGTGCGCTCGCGATCGACTGGCTCATCATGCGCGAGGGGAGCGTGCACCGGCTCGCCGCGCCGCGCCTCGCCGCCGCGTGCCGCGGCACGGGCTGCGCGCTGGCCTCGGCGATCGCGGCCGGGCTCGCCGCCCGCATGCCGCTCGAGCTGGCGTGCGAACGAGCCAAGGAGCATGTGACAGAGCTGTTACGACAATCGCTCTGAGCGCTGCGCGCCATCACGTCGCCGGAATGCGACGCCAACACGCGAATACGGCCGGCGGACGGCA
>DATMMB010000253.1:0-2864 GCA_035569895.1 Solirubrobacteraceae bacterium
GAGCCCATCGCGAACTCGTCCTGGTTGGTCTTGCCCAGCAACGGCGCGCCCGCCGCCGCCAGTTGCGCCACCGCGGTGGCGGTGTAGGGCGGGCGGTAGCCCGCGAGGATGCGCGAGCCCGACTGCGACGGCACACCCTCCGTGCAGAAGAGATCCTTGACGGCGATCGGCACGCCGCGCAGGGGCCCGTCGACGGGCCCCCCCGGGCCGTCCGCACCGTCGGCGACCCACGTGAAGCAGTTGAGCTCATCCGCCGCCGCGCGCGCGCGGTAGGCGTCCCACAGCTCCGCCGCCGACAGCCGGCCGGCGTCGATCTCCGCGATCGCGCGCGCCGCGGACAGCCGGATCACCGCTGCGTCGCTCACGCTGGACCGTCCATGGTGATCAGATACCCCCCTGGGCTCGCAGGGCAAGCTGGTCAAGGACGCAGTGAACGAAGTGTGCATCTGCACACGAGCGACCGAAGACGCAGATCCAGCGCCGCCATGCGAGCCCAGGGCTCATGCCTGCGGGCTGGGGACGAGAAAGCCGCCGTCCTGCACCGCCGGCGCCTGTTCGAGCGCGACCTCGCGCGGCAGGCACGAGCGCGGCTCGTCGGGTCGCAAGCGGCCGACCACCTCCACCACGTGGGTGGTGGGCGGCACATCGTCGAGGTGCAGCTCGCCGATCTTGGCAATGTGGTCGAGCACGCCCGACAGCTCGCGTGCCATCGCCTGCACCTCGTCGTCGTCGAGCTTCAGCCGCGCCAGGCGCGCCACGTGGAGGACTTCGTCGCGATCGATCACACGGAGATTCTATGCGGCGCCGGGCGCTCGCCGAAGCGGCAGCGCCCGCGGACACGCCTGCGCCCCGCTCGAGCGGGTCGATGGCTAGCCGGTGCTCGGGTTCATCGCGCTCCGGCGGGCGGCGCCGGGCGCGGCGGGGTGGCGTCGGGCGGGTACGTGCCGGTGCGTTCGTCGCGTACCGACTGCCAGCTGCCCGCCGCCACCAGCAGCGCGCCCGCCAACGCCAGCCACGCGCCCGAACACACTTCGGTGGCGTGTTCGGGGCGCTCCAGCAGCCGCACGATCGCCGCGATCACCCCGATGATCCCGAACAGTGTGCTCCACACGCCGGCCGCCACCGGGATCGCGACGGTGCGCTCGGTGACCGTCGCGATCGCCAGCGCAATCGCGCCGACAGCCGCAAGGATCAGCAGCGCCACCGCCACGCCGAACGTGTCCCACGCGGTCAGCTTGCCGCCGTTGTCATACCACGGCAGCGCCAGCGCGACGATCAAACAGATCGCGCCCGCCAGCGCGATCAGCTCGCCGGAGCGCAGCCGGCGCAGACTCACCAGTGGCCCCCAGTCGTGCGCAGCCGGCGCAGACTCACCGGCGGCCCCCAGTCGTGCGCAGCCGGCGCAGACTCACTGGCGGCCCCCGGTTGTATGCACGCGGGCGCTGCTCCCACGCTCGCCAGGTGTTGTGCGGCAAGACCTCACTGCGACATCCTCCCAGTTAGCGCGACCTCCGCGTCCGTGCGGCGGCGCGCGGCCTCGAGGGTGTTGCGCAACAGCAGCGCGATCGTCATCGGCCCCACCCCGCCCGGCACCGGCGTGATCGTCGCGGCGAGCGGCGCCACCGCGGCGAAGTCGACGTCCCCCACCAGCCCGCTCTTGTTGCCCGCCTGCTCGGGCCTGAGACGGTTGACGCCGACGTCGATCACCACCGCGCCGGGCTTGACGAACTCGGGGCCGACCATGCGCGGGCGCCCGATCGCAGCGATCAGGAGGTCGGCGCGGGCGCATACTGCGGGCAGGTCGCGGGTGCGCGAGTGGCACACGGTGACGGTGGCGTTGGTGGCGAGCAGCAGCTGCGCCATCGGCTTGCCGAACAGGTTGGAACGGCCGATCACCACCGCCTCCGCGCCCTCCAGCCAGCCGGGCTCGTGTCCCGGCACGCTCGCGAGCAGCTCCATCACGCCCAGCGGTGTGCACGGGCGCAAACCGGGGCGCCCCAGCGAGAGCAGGCCGGCGTTGACCGGGGTGAGACCGTCGACATCCTTGCCCGGGTCGATCAGACCGGTGAGCGCCGGGCCGTCGAGCGGCGCGGGCACCGGCAGCTGCAGCAGCACCCCGTCCACCGCGTCGTCGGCGTTGAGCTGGTGCAGCAGCTCCGCCACTTGCGCGTGCGAGGCGTCCGCGGGCAGGCGCCGGTCGAACGGCGTCATCCCCACCTCCGCGCAGGCGCGCTGCTTGCCGCCCACATACACCGCCGAGCCGGGGTCCTCGCCGACGAGCACGGTCGCGAGGCCCGGCGGGCGCCCGGTGCGCGCCGTGAACGCCGCCGTCTCCGCCGCCACCTGCGCGCGCACCCTTGCAGCGATCGCTCTGCCGTCGATGATCGTGGCGCTCATTTGCAACTCCGATGCTATCTGCGCGCGAGCGTCCCGAATTCGGTGAGCAGCTTGCGCTCGGCGCCGTCGCCGGCGAATCGCACGGTCACCGCATCTGGGTCTATGCCGGTCACGACGCCCTCGCCGAAGGAGGCGTGGATCACGTCCTCGCCGAGCCTGAAACGCTCCCCCGGGACGGGCGGCCGAGGAGCAGACGGCCAGCTCACCGCGCCCCCGCGCGCGGCGCTCATGATCGTGATCTGCGCCTGCTCCTGTTCGGTGAGCTCGGCGGGGATCTCCCCGAGGAAGCGGCTGGGCAGGCCGTACGCCTGCGAGCCGAACACGGTGCGCCGGCGCGCGTGGGTGAGGTGGAGCTTGCGCATCGCGCGGGTGACGCCGACGTAGAAGAGCCGCCGCTCCTCTTCCAACCCGCCCTCGTCGAGGGCGCGGGAGTGCGGAAACACGCCATCCTCCATGCCGAGCACGAA
>DATMMB010000254.1:0-8941 GCA_035569895.1 Solirubrobacteraceae bacterium
GCCGAACTCGCCCGCGAACAGGAGACGGCCGTCTTGCTCGCCACTCACGACCGGCAGGCGGCAGAGATCACAGACCGCCTTTACACCCTACGGGATGGCAGACTCCTACCCGACGCAGACGGAGTTCTGCTCGAGCAGCACGTCCGCCTGTCCAAGATCGCGGAGGGGTGAGCAACGATGCGGCTCTCTGCGCTGCTCTACTTCTACGCCCGCCGGCTACGAACGCGCCCCGCCCAGGAGCTGCTTGCGGGCGTGGGCATCGCCCTTGGCGTCGCGCTGGTGTTTGCGGTGCAGGTGGCAAATGACAGCATCACAAGCTCCTCGCAGGAAATCGTCAAGACGATCACGGGGCCAGCGACGTTGCAGATCCATGCTCGGAGCGCCAACGGCTTCAATGAAGCACTGGCCGAACGGGTGCAGCGATTGCCTGGGATTGCGCACGCAGCGGAGTTGCTCGAATTGCCTGCGACGATCGTCGGCCCTCAGTCGCGCCGCGTCGCGGTACAGCTCGCCAGTGCAACTCCTGCGCTCGGGCTACTCGATGGACTTTCGAGCGAGGTACCTCTACAAGCCGCTGTCGAACCGGGCGTCATGCTCCCGAGCGCCACCGCCCACGCGCTCGGGCTCTCATACATCCTTGGGCACGCCATTGCAGGTCCGCCCCTACACGTCATGCTGAACTTCCGGGGCCGCGCGAGCTCGGTCAAGGTCACTGCCATCCTCGGGAAAGAAACGATCGGGGCGCTCGCCGGCGCGAACGCCGCAATCGCTCCTCTGTCGGTGATTCAGCACCTCGCCGGCCTGCCAGGCCGAGTAACTCGCATCCTTGTACAGAGCGCCCCAGGGCAAGAAGCTCGTGTGCGTGCAGAGCTAAATAGGGTGGCGGCAGGACGGCTGACGGTCGCTCCGGCCGATCAAGAAATTGCCCTGTTGTCACAGGCGCTGCGTCCGAATGCCGAGGCGACGGCGTTCTTCGCCTTGATCAGCGGTCTCGTGGGGCTGTTGTTCGCGTTCAATGCGATGCTGCTGACAGCGCCCGAGCGCAGGCGCACAATCGCCGACCTGCGTATCCAGGGTTTCCGACGCTGGCAGCTCGTACAGATGCTGCTCTTCCAGGCTCTATGCCTCGGCCTGGCCGCCTCAATCGTCGGGTTGTTGATAGGAGCGCTGCTCTCCCACGGCGCCTTCCATGAGAATCCCAATTACCTGGATGTCGCGTTTCCCCTGGCCACGCAGACCGTAGTCGGCCTGCGGCCGTTGTTGATCTCCTTCGGCGGCGGAGTCTTGGCGACATGCCTGGCGGCGGCACCCCCACTACTCGATCTGCGTCGCAGCCGCGCTGTCGATGGCATCTACTTCGAGGATGGCGAACCCGGTCACGCTCTCGATATACGCACACGAATGTGGATGCTGGCGGTCGGTGTCATGCTGGCTGCCGTGACAAGCAGTCTGTTGCTCATAGAGCCGGGCGCTGCACTCGTTGCCACCGTTGGAACAGGAGTTGGAATGCTGTTCACAATTCCAGCAGTTTTCTTGGTTGTGGTCAAAGTGGCAGAGTCCGTCGCCGCGCGCGGTACCAGATTGAACACGCTGCTTATCGCCGCTTGTGCGCTGCGCGCCACGACAGTGCGATCGCTTGCCCTTGCAGCGACAGGTGCGATCGCCATCTTCGGCAGCGTAGTCGTCGAGGGCAGCCATCAAGACCTGCTGCATGGGCTGTACCGGGACTACGAACAGTACGTCGGCACCGCAGATGTGTGGGTGGCAAACTACAACGACCATTTGGCTACGATGGACTTCCCAGCGGACGGCCTTCCCGGGCGAATCGCAGCTCTCCCAGGAGTTGCGGCAGTCCGTATCTACCAGGGCGGATATTTGGACGTCGATGGCCGGCGCATCTGGATCATCGCCCGCTCCCCAGCAGTCGGAGACATGGTGCCCCCAAGCCAGATCGTCAGCGGCAGCCAGGCCAAGGCGACAACGCTGCTTCGAGCCGGAGGCTGGATCACCGTCTCTCAGCAGCTCGCCGCCGCGCTGCATACAAAGCTCGGAGGGCGAGTCACGCTGCCCACTCCGATCGGCCAGAGAAGCTACGGGGTGGCCGCGATCACGACCAACCTGGGATGGAGCGGCGGTGCGATCGTACTGAATACCACCGACTATCGCCGGGCGTGGATGAGCGCCGATCCGAGCGCGCTGGAAGTGGATGTCCGTCATGGGAGCGATAGTCGGCTCGTCGGGAGGGAGATCACCCGAGTGCTAGGGCCGCATACCGGCCTACAGGTCCAGACGAGCGCGCAGCGAGCGGCGGCTGCTGATGCTCTCGCCAGGCAGGGCCTGAGCCGGTTGAGCCAGGTGGCCCTGCTCCTCGTGATCGTCTCTGCGTTGTCGATGGCTGCCGCGATGGGTGCCGCGATCTGGCAGCGCCGTCGCTCGCTCGCGTCGCTTCGCATCCAGAGCTTTCAGCCCCGCCAGCTACGCTGGGTGCTCCTGCACGAGTCGGGGCTCGTGCTCGGCATAAGCTGTCTCATGGGCGCCATAGTGGGAATCTACGGTCACCTTCTGGCTGACCGTTACCTACTGCTGGCGACTGGCTTTCCCATATCTTTCTCGTCGCAGGCGCCGCGGGCATTCGAAGTCTTCATGCTTGTTCTGGTCGCGGCGCTCGCGGTGCTCGCGATCCCTGGATATCTGGTCTCAAAGACCTCGCCAGCTATGGCGCTCGAGGCGCCATAGCTGTCCCGGTAGCGCACACCAAGTCAATGTCAGCAACAAGGCGCAGAGGTTCGGGCCAACATTGTTGGCATGAGATCTCTACGCATATCCAGCCTGCGCGAAGTGTTCGCGCTTCTCGCGGCCAACATCGATTTCTGGCTGACGATAGCTCCTGCTGCGCGCGGCGAGCTGGAACGCTGGCGGGACCACGCCCTATCAATCCCTGATCCAGCGCTGAGGATACAGGCGCTGCAGAAGCTCGCGAGCGAGGGACTTAACTCTGAGGGCGCAACGATTTTTGCCCTTCTCGCCCCTAGAGCAAACCGACGAACACTGATCCGCTTGATTGTCGCATACCAGACAATGTATGACTATCTCGATGCCGTGAACGAGGAGCCATCGTTTTCGCCACTGCGTAACGGACTGCAACTGCACCGTGCGCTCCTGAACACGATACGGCATGGTGATATTCAGATTGATTATTACGCAAACCACGTCGAACGCGACGACGGCGGATATCTAGCCGCACTCGTCGGCACGTGCCGCCACACGCTGAATGCTCTTCCTTCCAGGGCAGCGGTAACCCCGGCATTGACCGTTGCCATCAGGAGATGTGGCGAAGCGCAGGCCCATAACCACGCGAGTGCCGTAGGAGTCCGTGGACAACTGATCCGCTGGTCTGAGAACCAGGCTCCCGGTAGCAAATACTTGTGGTGGGAGCTCGCTGCAGGGGGGGTCTCCTCGCTGGCACTTCATGCGCTTCTAGCTGCGGCCGCTACTCCTGGAGTGACGTCATACGAAGCCCAACGCATCGGCGCTGCCTACTTTCCTTCGGTCTGCGCAATAAGCGCACTGCTGGACAGTCTTATCGATCTTGAGCGCGACGCCAATACGACCAACCACCGATTCGTTGCGAACTACGCCTCAAACGATCAGGCGGCAGAACGCTACGCAGCGATAATCGTCGACGCGGAGACTCAGCTCAGTAAACTCCAACAGGCCCGACGACATAAGGTTCTGCTCATGGGCGTTCTTGGATATTACCTGTCCGCCCGCGAGGCCCACAGCGAGTTTGCCCACGCAGTCACGGAGAAGGCAGCGAACGCTACGAGTTCGACGATCTGGCCGGTCCTCACAGTTATGCGTGTCCGACGCCGCCTAAAGGTATGGTGAGGCCGTTCAAGCCTTTCTACTTGGTGTCCACTCGGGGGGGCCGGCGAGCGCGCAGAGCGTCTCGATAGTTGATTCATCGGTCCCGGCCTGAATCATTTGCGCAGCGACGGTAGACGGGGGCGTGTCGGCGCCGGCGGCCAGCTCGCGGAGCTGCTGCGCTCGGCCAGCGCGGAGCTGTCGTGGCCGAGGCGCTGCGCGGTAGAGCCGGAGACGGCGATCCCCCAAGTCTGGTTGCCGCCGCACTGCTCGGCGCGGGCGGCAGACGCCCTTGCCGGTGCCGGCGGGGCCGACGAGGACCGCGGCCGCTCGGGGCCGGTGAGGACCTGCAGGGCGTGGGCCTGCTCGTCACTGAAGCGTCCGCCGATCCGCTCAGCGATCGATCGCTGGCGGGTGCGCGGGCCTTGCTGCCGACGTCTCGGCCACCACAGGGCACTTTGACATCCCCGGATGTCGCCGACACTCAATGTGCTCATTTGCAGGGCTTTTGGTTCTGTAGGGTCTTCCGCCTAGGCGGAAGACAGATCGGACCCCAGATCGGACATCGCGCCTTGCCCCTGTGGGTAGCGAGCTGTGGCAGACGGCCCACGCTGCCGCCGTGCGCGCTCGAACTCCCCCCGTTTGTCGACGGCGGCTTCCGGCGGTGCGCCCCACGCCTGTCGAGAGAGATAGAGCCGCCCCCGCGCCAGCTGACGAGGCCGGCCGGGGGCGATGGCGTCACGGCGAGTAGACCGTGCCACGAGCGCATCGTGGCACGCTCAAACACCCACCCAGGCCGGCGACGAGCACGTCTGTGCCACGACGCCTTCGTGGCACAAAACCGTGGCACAGGCCAGCGAAAACGGCCCCTGGCACGAGACCCGCGATCACCGCCCTGACGCTCCCTGATCTCCGAGAATCCCCTGCATACCTCCGACAACTTGGCGTTGTGCGGCGAGCCGTGGCGGCTGCTGTCGCAACCGGGATTTCAGTCGGGGAGACTGGATTCGAACCAGCGACCGCCCGGCCCCCAGCCGGGTGCGCTACCAGACTGCGCCACTCCCCGTGGCTGTGAGCCATTCTACGACCTGCGACTGCCCTGCGCCGGCCGCGCCATACGCGGGCATGGGGCCCAGGCACGTTCCCCGACCCCGTCCTAGTCAGGCGCGCGGAGCCAAGGGGACGTACGGCGGCGCGCTGGCGACCAGCCCGAGCTTGCACGACGCGGCGAGGTTGAGGCAAACTGTCTGACACGCTCCGGCCACCAGGCCGGCGTGCGCGCGGTGGTAGCTCAATGGTAGAGCCTCGCCCTTCCAAGGCGATGATGCGGGTTCGATTCCCGTCCGCCGCTTCAAACGGGCCGACGCCCCATCCATCCCCGCGCCCCGCTAGGGTTTGGTGGTGCCCCAACGGCGCATACGGTCACTGTTCGCCGTCGGCGTGCTCGCGTTGGGCGACTATCTGCTGTGGAATTGGTCGCTCGGCGCCAACCGCGACGTGGTGGCGCTGGTGTCCGGCGTGACGCTGATCCCGCTGCTGATCGCGCTCACGTGGCTGCTGGTGTTTGCCGCCGTGCGGCTGCTCGCCTTCGTCGTCCGCCGCTCGCGGCCGGGCGCCACCGCCGGACGCGGTGAGGTGGGCGGCGCGCTGCGCGTACGCGGCGGGCCGGGTGCCGCGGTGCGGGACGCGGTGGGCGCGCACCACCGAGCTGCCCCCGGCGCACACGGCGACACGGTCCCCGCCGCTAACACGCCCGGCGACACGATGCCCGCCGCGGCCGCTGCGGCCGCCGTGGCCCACGCCACCCCCTCCCCCTCCTCGCAGCTCGCCGCGTGAGACCCCGCTGGATCGTGCTCGCGGCGCTGTCGCTGCTCGCCGGCCTCGCTTTCGGGGGTTATGTATACGCGCGCAACCGCACCGGCTCGATCTACCACCCGCATGCCCGCTTCGTGCCGCAAGCCAACCCGGCGCTGCCCAAGCGTGGGCCGGAACGCTTCTCGTGGCCGCTGTACGGGTACACGAAGAATCACGCCCGCTACTACCCGGCGCCGCCGACCCTGCGACCGCCATACAAAACCGTGTGGGCGGTGGGGGGCAGCTCGCTGCGCGAGTTCCCTCCCGTGCTCTCCGAAAATCGGGTGTTTCAGCTCACCGACAACGGTGCGATCACCGCCGTCGACAAGTGGGACGGCAAGATCCTCTGGAGTCGCTCGCTCGGTGCTGAATCGGCATCCACACCCGCGGTGGGGGGCGACACGGTGTACGCCACCGTGCTCTCCCGTGCGCCCCACTCCGAAGAGGGACGGATCGTCGCGCTGAACGTCGCCGACGGCGCGATCCGCTGGGCGCGCGACCTACCCTCGCGCAGCGAGTCCTCGCCGCTGCTCGACGGCGGCCGGCTGTACTTCGGCAGCGAAGACGGCACCGTGTACGCGCTGGAAGCATCCGACGGGCGCACCGTGTGGACCTACCACGCCGCGGGCGCCGTGAAGGCCAGCCCAACGCTTGCCAACGAGATGCTGTACTTCGGCGACTACGCCGGTCACGTGCAGGCGATCAGCGAGCGCAGCGGGCGGCGTCTGTGGCTAGCGGGCTCCGAAGGGGCGCTGTTCGGCAGCGGCACCTTCTACTCCACCGCCGCGGTGGTGTACGGGCGCGTGTACCTCGGCAACACCGACGGGCGCATCTACGCCTACGACCAGCGCACCGGCGCGCTCGACTGGGCCTATCAAACCGGCGCCTACGTATACGCCTCGCCCGCGGTCACCAACGCGCCCGGGCTCGGCCCCACGATCTACCTGGGCAGCTACGACGGGCACTTCTACGCGATCAACGCGCGCAGCGGGCAGGTCGACTGGAACTACGACGCCGGCGGCAAGATCTCAGGCTCCGCGACGATCCTCGGCGACATCGTGTACTTCTCCGACCTCGGCACGCACTCCACCTACGGCCTCGACATCACCAGCGGGCACGTGCTCTTCCGCGCCGACACCGGCGCCTTCGACCCGGCGATCAGCGACGGCCGCCGCCTCTACCTCACCGGCTACAGCGCGCTCTACAACCTCGCCCCCGTATCCACTTCCTCGTCGGCACCGCACACGGCCGGCTGAGGCCACCGCATGCTCGCGGCGACGACGCCGCGCGCAGCCCGCGACTCTGTGGAGCCGGAAGCTGCATCACCGGCAGGAGACGCCTTCAAGCCCGAGCGCGCGGCCGAGCGAGAAGCGCGCCGTCACTCGCACCGCGCCGGCGTGCGGCACGCTCACCTCCGTCCACCCTTCCGGTCCTTCGCGCACGCACGCCGCGCCCGATGTCACCGTGAAGTAGCGGGTGTAGCGCACCCGCACGAGGAAGCTCCCACCGGCGCGCGCGCGCAGACCAAACCAGTCGTGGCCGAGCGCGCGCAGCGTCCCCGGCCCGCGCGCGAGCGGGGTGGCGCCGAGCACTTGGTAGATCCGCCAGTGGGCCGTGCGCATCACCAACCGCAGGTAGGGCAGCCCCGCCTCGATCAGGCGTCCCTCGCGGGCGCTCGATGGGTCGAGCGGGGCGTCGGGGAGCACCACATACCCCACCGCCTCGCGCGCGAGCCACGCGCGATAGCTCGCCGCCGTCAGCCCGGGCGCGAGCAGCACCCCGTCGTAGCGCTCGTCGAGTTGCTTCTCCCAACCGCGCGCGAGCGAGAAGCGCGGCGCCAGCCACGCCGCCTCCCAGTGCGAGCGCGTGAACGGCACCTCCACGCGCACCGGCTCACCGGTGCGGGCTTCGACGCCCGCGAGGAAGCGCTCAACCGGCAGGTAATAGGCGGCGCTCGTGGAAGGGTTGCCGGCGACCGCCGCGGTTTCGCGCACCGGCCCCCACACCGTCCATACGGCGATACCGAGCAGCGCGATCGCCGCGCTTGCCGAGACGCGCCCGCTGGAGATCACCGCGCACAGCAGCAGCGGCCCCGCCAGCAGCACCCCGTAGCGCTCCACGTTGGCGCCCATCGGCGTGTGCACCGCAACGCACGCGACGCACGCCGCCAGGTACACGCCCGCGCCTACCCGCAGCACCCGCCGGCCGGGGGGGAGCGCCCACAAGAATGCAAGCGCGACGGCGACGCTCGCGAGGAACGACTGCAGCGGGAAGGGCTCCCAGCCGCCCTCGCCGAACAGCGCCGCGAGCACCCCCGCCACGGCGGCCGCCGGCGCCGCCAGCGCCAACAAGGCACGGCGCGAGCGACTGAAGTCGGGAGACACGCGCCCCCGACCGAAGCCGGGAGACACTGGCCTCCGGCCCGCATCCTCGGTTCGGCCAGCATCCCCGTTTCGGCCAACCAGCGCGTGGGTGAGTCCCGCCAGCACCAGCAGCACGCCCGCCACGGGGCTGCACGCCGCGCAGACCGCCGCCAGCGCGGCCGCAGCGTACGGCCGGCCGCCACTGAGCGCGAGCACCGCGCCGAGCGCGAAGCTCACGCCGAGCGCGAACGTCACCCGCCCGCTCCACACGTCGCCGAGCGCCGCGAGCGCAAACCACACCGCTGCCCCCCGCGCGCGCGGCCCGTACGCCCGCACGACGATCGCTTCGAACAGCGCGGCGGAGGCCAGCACCGACGCGGCGCCCACCGCGCGCACCCCCAAAAGCGCGCCGAGCGGCGGGAACAGCAGGCTGTAGCCGGGGATGAGGTGGCCGCCATACCAGCGGCTGTCCCACACCAGGAAGCCGGTTTCGCGCAAGAGCGCGGCGCGGTACACCTGCGCGGCGAGGTCGGGGGTGCGGGGGTATACGAGCAGCCACGCCGCCACGCCCACTACTGCGGTGAGCACGCCCCACGGCGCGCGCGCCCCCGCACGCGCGGCCAACGCCCACCGTGCGCCCGCCCGATCCGCGGCCGCCCGACGCTCGGGCGCTCTGGCGAGTTGGGTGCCCATCGGAGGCCCGAGTATTACGCGCCGATAGCGCGCCCGGCGGCGCGAGCACCGTGGAGAGGAGCGACGGCGCGCAGCTCGTCTATGGAAAGATCGACCGGGGTCCGGTGCGCTACCCCACCGGACCCCAGCCTCCCGCCTCCTCCCGGCGGTATCCCCCTCTGAAACAG
>DATMMB010000255.1:0-4439 GCA_035569895.1 Solirubrobacteraceae bacterium
ATCAAGCGGAAGTGGATGTGGGCGCCGTTGCCGGCGGTGCGCGCGTCGAGCAGCGGCGTGAAGCTCGCGCGCAGGCCGAGCCGGCGGGCGACCTCGCGCGCCACCTCGCGCACGACGACGGCGCGGTCGGCGGCGGCGAGGCCGAGAGCCGGCGCGACGGGAATCTCGAGCTGGTGCGGGGCGAACTCGGCGAAGATCCGCTCCGGCTGCGCCTGCGCCTCAAGCAACGCGCCGAACGCCTCGGCGGCGAACGGTTCGGCGCGCCGCAGCGCCTCCAGCGAGAAGGGCGGGGCGGACGGCTCGGCGCGCACCAACTGCAGCTCGTGCTCGAAGCTCGCGAGCACGCGCGCGCCCAGCTCGCGCTCGAGGTCGGCGAGCGCGTCGCGCAGGAAGCGCCGTGGACAGCACTCCCACGGCGCGCCGTCGGTGCCGACGAGGTCGCACAGCACCAGCTCCAGCGCGCTGGCGCCGGCGTCGGCGGGAGCGTCGCCGAGCGAGCGCGGCTCGACGCGCACGTGCGTCGCCGGATCGGGCAGCAGGCGCAGATCGCCGACGGCGTCGAACGGGGAGCGCTCCGCCAACGGGCCGTGTGGGGTGAGCGAAAGGTTGGCGGGCACCCAGCTGACGCCGGCGCGCAGCGCCTGCTCCAGGTCGCCGCTCAGCAGCGAGCGCCCACGCACGATCCCGCCGAGGTCGCAGCAGACGAGCGCGACCAGCTCGGTGGAGGTCACGCCGCCGCTCCCACCGTCACCGTCCCGTTGTCCCAGAGCTCCTCGCGCAGTCCGACTGCCGTCGCGCCCGCGCGTGCGTCCGCGGCATCCGCGGCGGCGACCACCGCGAGCACGCCGCCGGCGGGCTGGCTGAAACGGGGACCGATTGGGGCGACACTCGCTTCGCGCGCATCCTCGAATCGGTCAGCGCCGGAGGCGCGTGTCTCGCGGCTTCGGTCGCGCCGCGCGATCGCCGCCGCCAGACATGCGGACGGCTGCGCGTGCACGCCGCCCCACCCCAACGCGGGGTAGGTGTCGGCGACTCCGTACAGCGCACCATGCGGGCCGCGCACGCGGGCGAACACGCACACGAAGTGCCCCACCTCCCAGTCGGGCGGCGGACCCGCCGAAGCGCCGGTGTAGAGGTGGTCGAGCAGCTGGTTGAGCCCCGCGCGCCCGCCCCACAGATGGCGGGTGGCGAGGTTGGCGATCAGCGTGACCGGCTTTTCACACGCTGCCGCAAGCTCGAAGAGGCCGTCGAGCGTCGCCGCCGTCCACGGCCCGCTGTAAGGGATCGCCGCGAGTGCCCCACCGGAGAGCTGCTCGATCGCGTCGCGCACGCCCGCGGCGGTGGTGCCCGACACTGCGGCGTCCTGCACAAACGGCAGCGCCAGGCGGTAGTCGCGCCGGCCGCGTTCGCCGCAAGGCAGGTGGGCGGGATCGTCCGACGCCGCCACCACGCTCCCGGCGGCGAGCGCCACCGCATCCTGATCGAGCGGCTCGCCCGCGCGGCGCTCCACCCCGGCCGCGTGCAGCGCGAGCGCGCCGCAGAACGCCCCGCAGAGGTCGTCGCGCTGTGGCAGCTCGTGCGCATGGAACGCCAGCAGCTCCCGCGCCCCCGGCAGCAAGGTCGTCTCCAGTGATGAAAGCGCGGCCATCGTGGCCAAATATACGGCGGTACGGCGGCGCGGCTCAGGGCTGGGCGGAGGCGGCCAGCGCATACGCGCTCTTGCCGTCGCCCGCGCGTTTGACTCGCGTCACCTGCCGCTGGCGCGAAAGGCGCGTGAGGCCGGCGCGGATCTCGGCGGTGCTCATCGCGCTCACCATCACGAGCTCGCTGAGCGTGTGCGAGCCGTGTTCGAGCGCGGCGACGATCGCCCCGCGCGCCTCCCGCGAGGAGGCGCGGCTCCCGCGCGCGGGACGCTCCACACGTTCGCGCTTGCGTGGCGTTGTCTCCCGCGCGGCACGGCGCCGCGGCGCGGGAGCCGACTCGACCGTCGTGAGCGTCGCGACGGCCTCGACGAGCCGTTCGTGCTCCTCCATGAGCGGCGCCAGCGCAGCGGCCCGCTGCGCCAGTTCGTCGCGGATCCTGTCGAGCAGGTCAGCCGCCATCGGGCTCCTCCTCGGGCGGGCTGACGGCGAACACGATGTGGCGGCGGGCGACCACCAGGAACGGGTGATCCTCGGCGGGGCCGCCGTCGAGCGGTCGCACGCTCACGTCGGTGAGCGTGAGGAAGTCGCGCTCGGAGGCGTTGAGCACGTCGGAGGCGCGCGAGCGGTAGCCGTCGCGGGCAAGCGTGATCGACCCTTCGATGCGATGGCGGGCGGTCTCCAACCGGATGCGCTCTTGGCGGTGCTCCATGCTCAACGCGCTCGTGCGGCGTCCACGGCGTGTGTGCGCGCCACTTAGCTCGTTCGCTCGCTCGCCCACGCACCCGCTCGCGCGGGCAGCCCCGCACGGGCGATCGGGGCGAGGCCGTGGGCGTCGCTCGGCTGGTTGCGCTCCTCGCGCACGATGTACAGCGGACGGTGCTTGACCTCGTCATAGATGCGCCCGACGTACTCGCCGATCACGCCCAGCGCGATCAACTGGATGCCGCCGAGCAAGAGGATCGCGATCGTCAGCGAGCCGAAGCCCGGCAGGTAGGAGCCGGCGAAGTGCAACCCCACCACCACGGGGATCGCGACGAACGCGAGGCCGGCGGAGAAGAGGCCGACGTAGGTCGCCAGCTGCAGCGGCACATGCGAGAAGGAAGCGATCGCGTCGAGCGAGAAGCGCAGCATCTTGCGCAGCGTGTACTTGGTTTCGCCGGCGTGGCGGGCGTCGCGCTCATACGGCACGGCGGTTTGCGTGAAGCCGACCCACACGGTCATGCCGCGCAGAAAGCGCGAGCGCTCGGTCATCGTCAGGAGCGCGTCCAGCGCGCGGCGGTCGAGCAGGCGGTAGTCGCCGGAGTTGGGCTCGAGGTCGACCTGGGCGAGCTTGTCGAAGAGCTTGTAAAACCACGATGCCGTCGCGAGCTTGAAGGCGGTCTCGCCCTCGCGCTGCTCGCGCACCGCGTACACGACGTCGGCGCCCGCTTCCCAGCGCGCCACCATCGTCGGGATCAGCTCGGGCGGGTCCTGCAGGTCGGCGTCGATCATCGCCACCACGTCGCCGACCGCGTGCTCGAGGCCGGCGGTGAGCGCCGCCTGGTGGCCGAAGTTGCGCGACAGGTGGATCACCCGCACGCGCGGGTCCTCGGCGGCCATCCGGTCAAGCAGCTCGGGGGTCGCGTCGCAGGAGCCGTCGTTGACGAGCACGAGCTCGAAGGTGTAATCGGCGACCGCGGCGCAGGCGCGGCGCACGAAGCGCTCGACCAGCTCCTGCTCGTTGTAGACGGGGGCGACTACGCTGAGGAGCGTGGGGCGGCGGGGGGAGGAGTCGGACATGGGCGCGGCGTGCTTTGAGTTAAGTTGCACGCATGGGAAGCGTCGAGGAGACCATCGATAGCGTAGTGGACGCCGCCACAGTAGCGGACGCCCCTAAGCAGCGGCTCAAGAGCACGATGGTGGCGCAGTTCGTGAAGTTCGGCATCGTGGGGGTGGGCAACACGCTGCTGAGCCTCGCGGTGTACGCGGTGCTGCTGAAGGGCTTCGATGTGTGGTACATCGCCGCGTCGGCGATCGGCTACGCGGTGGGGATGGTGAACGGCTTTCTGTGGAACCGCCGCTGGACCTTCCGCGGGCACGTCGGCGACGCGCTGACGCCGGTGCGCTGGTGCGTCGTGCAGGGCTGCGGCTTGGCCGCCAACCTCGGGCTGGTGTTCATGTTCGTGCACGACGCCGGCCTCGACAAGCTGCTCGGGCAGGCGTGCGCCACCGCGATCGTGGTGGTGTTCACGTTCATCGCCAACCGCGCATGGACGTTCCGCATGCACCCGGCGGGCGAGCCGGGCGTGTGAGGCCGTAGCGGGCGGGGGAGAGCACTCGTCGTTCTTGGGGATCGTCCGCGTGTCCCGACGCCGCAACGCGCCGGGCGCGGATGGGGCGTCCGTGCCCCATCGCCTCGCCTACCGCAGCACCGCCAGCAGCGACAGCCCGAAGGGGATGTGGCGGCCGCGGCCGATCGCCTGCGACTCGAGCTCGAGCGGGCGCTGCAGCAGCCAGTTGAGCGGCGCCGGCGGCACCCACAGGTCGAGACTCGATTCGGTGGTGCCGCGGTGCAGGCGGTCGAGCGCGCGCAGCGTGATCGCCGCCGGCAGGAGCAGCGCGTTGAAGTTGGTGGTGTAGGCGCACTCCCAGCCGGCCTCCTCGGCCGCGCGGCGGAGCGTCGCGCGCGAGTAGCGGCGGCAGTGGTGGTTGATCTCGTCGTGCCCGCTCCACAGCCATTGGTAGGCGGGCACCGTCACGAGCAGCGGCGCTCCCGGCGCGAGCACGCGGCGCAGCTCGCGCAGTGCGGCGCGGTCG
>DATMMB010000256.1:0-8549 GCA_035569895.1 Solirubrobacteraceae bacterium
CGAGCTCGCCGACGCCGCCGCGGTTGCGCGCGAGCACCTTTTGGAGGAGGTCTCGCACTACGACGACGCGCTTCTGGAGCTGATCCTCGAGGATGCCGAGATCGCCGAGGAGCAGCTCAAGCAGGCGATCCGCAAGGCGACGCTCTCCACCAAACTCACCCCCGTGCTGTGCGGGTCGTCGTTCAAGAACAAGGGCGTCCAACCGTTGCTCGACGCGGTGATCGCCTACCTGCCCTCGCCGCTTGACGTTCCCGCCGTCACCGGCACCGAACTGGTCAGGGGCGAGGAGGGCGAGCGCGAGGTGATGCGCCACGCTGATGACTCCGAGCCGTTCGCCGCGCTCGCATTCAAGATCATGGCCGACCCCTACGTCGGCAAGCTCACCTACTTCCGCGTCTACTCCGGGCGCCTGGAATCGGGCTCACGCGTGCTCAACGTCAATAGCGGCCGCACCGAGCGGATCGGGCGGATCCTGATGATGCACGCCAACGAGCGCGAGGAGGTGCAGGAGGTGCACGCCGGCGACATCGCCGCCGCCGTCGGCATCAAGCAGGTGATGACCGGCGACACGCTCGCCGCCCCCGACGCGCCGGTGCGCCTGGAGACGATCGAGTTCCCCGAGCCCGTCATCAAGGTCGCCGTCGAGCCCAAGACAAAGGTCGACCAGGAGAAGATGTCGATCGCGCTCGGGCGCCTGGCCGAGGAGGACCCGACCTTCCAGGTGCGCACCAACGAGGAGACCGGCCAGACGGAGATCTCCGGGATGGGCGAGTTGCACCTCGAAGTGCTGGTCGACCGCATGAAGCGCGAGTTCGGCGTGGAGGCCAACGTCGGGCGCCCGCAGGTCTCCTACCGCGAGACTGTGCGCGGCACCGCGGAGAAGGTGGAAGGCAAGTTCGTGCGCCAAACCGGCGGCTCCGGCCAGTACGGGGTGGTGTACATCAACCTCGAGCCGGCGCCCGGCGAGGGCTTCGACTTCGTCAACAAGATCAAGGGCGGCGCGATCCCCACCGAGTTCATCCCCGCCGTCGAGAAGGGCGTCGAGGAGGCTTTGGAGAATGCGTGAAGGCGGGCTACCCG
The DNA here is from genome assembly GCA_035569895.1 of Solirubrobacteraceae bacterium. Classification (GTDB taxonomy): domain Bacteria; phylum Actinomycetota; class Thermoleophilia; order Solirubrobacterales; family Solirubrobacteraceae; genus Palsa-744. The sequence goes on from DATMMB010000256.1 coordinate 1,081, forward strand.
ATGGTGGACGTGCGCGTGACTTTGGTCGACGGCAAGTACCACGAGGTCGACTCCTCGGAGATCGCCTACAAGGTGGCCGGCTCGCTCGCCTTCAAGGAGGCCGCGCGGCGCGCCAAGCCGGTGCTGCTGGAGCCGATCTTCGCGGTCGAGGTCGTCACTCCCGAGGAGTTCCTCGGCGACGTGATCGGCGACCTCTCGCGCCGGCGCGGGCGCGTGGAAGGCCAGGAGCGGCGCGGCAACGCCTTGGCGGTCACCGGCAAGGTGCCGCTCTCGGAGATGTTCGGGTACGCCACCGACCTGCGCTCCAACACGCAGGGACGCGCCACCTACACGATGCAGTTCGAGGGCTACGAGGAGGTGCCTCCGAGCATCGCGGAGAAGATCGTCGAGCAACGCACGGGGGAGCCGGTGGCCGCCTGAGATGAGCGTGAGCGCTTCGCGATACTGCGTCCTCGGTCGCTCGCGTACGTTCGTACGCCACGCGGGGTGGGCGGGCGATCATCCCCTTGTCTCGCTCGACTCACGATCATCTCAGGACAACCAGCAGGCAACGAAAGCAGCATTTAGATAGATTTCTCGGGTTCGCCTTTAGCGGGCGAACGCAACCAGTCGACTTCAGAGGAGCAGACCAAAGTGGCGAAGGAGAAGTTCGAGCGCGACAAGCCCCACGTCAACGTGGGCACCATCGGCCACATCGACCATGGCAAGACCACGCTGACCGCTGCCATCACCACGGTGCTGGCGGAGAAGGGCGGCGCCGAAGCCCGCAGCTTCGAGGAGATCGACAACGCGCCCGAGGAGAAGGAACGCGGTATCACGATCGCCACCTCGCACGTGGAGTACACCACCGACAAGCGCCACTACGCGCACGTCGACTGCCCCGGCCACGCCGACTACGTCAAGAACATGATCACCGGCGCCGCGCAGATGGACGGCGCGATCCTCGTGGTGTCGGCCGCCGACGGCCCGATGCCCCAGACGCGCGAGCACATCCTGCTCGCCCGCCAGGTGGGCGTCCCCTACATCGTCGTGTTCCTCAACAAGGCCGACATGGTCGATGACGAGGAGCTGCTCGAACTGGTGGAGGTCGAGGTGCGCGAGCTGCTCTCCGAGTACGACTTCCCCGGCGACGACATCCCCTTCATCACCGGCTCGGCCTTGAAGGCGCTCGAAGGCGACGAGACCTACAAGCAGAAGATCCTCGACCTCGCGGCGGCGCTCGACGACTACATCCCTGAGCCCGTGCGCGAGCTCGACAAGCCGTTCCTGATGCCGGTCGAGGACGTGTTCTCGATCACCGGCCGCGGCACGGTCGCCACCGGGCGCATCGAGCAGGGCATCGTCAAAACCGGCGACACCGTCGAAATCGTGGGCGTCCACGACTCCACCTCCACGGTGGTGACGGGCGTCGAGATGTTTCGCAAGATCCTCGACGAGGGACGCGCTGGCGACAACGTCGGCTGCCTGCTGCGCGGCACCAAGCGCGAGGAGATCGAGCGCGGCCAGGTGCTGTGCAAGCCGGGCTCGATCACCCCTCACACCAAGTTCAAGTCTGAGGTGTATGTGCTGAAGAAGGAGGAGGGTGGCCGCCACACCCCGTTCTTCTCCGGCTACCGACCGCAGTTCTATTTCCGCACCACCGACGTCACCGGCGTGGCGAAGCTGCCCGAGGGCGTCGAGATGGTGATGCCCGGTGACAACGTCCAGATGGAGATCGAGCTGATCCAGCCGATCGCCATGGACCAGGGCCTGCGCTTCGCGATCCGAGAGGGCGGTCGCACGGTGGGCTCGGGCGTGGTCAGCGAGATCATCGAGTAGCACAAGAGCGCTTCGGTTTCCGGGGCGCTCTCTTTTTGCCGGGAAGCGTTATTTCCGGTTTTTGTTTCAAGCATCGGCAGTCAGATACGACGAAATGCGGCCCGCCGTCGGCGCGGCGCGGTGAAAGGGGCGGCTCCAGGGATGGCCGCCCCGTCGCTCGCCGCCCCGCGAGTAAGTGGAGCGCACCGCCATCGGTTCGAGACGACCCGCGGCGGGCACCACCACCATCCAAATCGACCACCAGAGAGAACACAGAGAGCAGCTTCGATGGCGCCAGCCAGCCAAAACAAGATCCTAAGAGGGTGGCGTAGGCGGCCGTAAGGCCGTCGAGCCGGGCTCCTCGCTCTTTTATTCAAGTCAAATGCCAGCAGCCAGCCAAAACAAGATCCGCATCCGCCTGAAGGCATACGACACCCGTGCGATCGAGTCGGCCGCGAAGGAGATCGTCGAGACCGCCACCCGCACCGGTGCCACGGTGTCCGGGCCCGTGCCGCTGCCCACCGAGAAGAACGTCTACTGTGTGATCCGCTCGCCCTTCAAGGACAAGGACTCGCGCGAGCACTTCGAGATCCGCACGCACAAGCGGCTGATCGACATCCACCAGCCCACGCCGAAGACGGTCGACTCGCTGCAACGCCTCGACCATCTCCCCGCCGGCGTTGACATCGAGATCCGGCTCGCCACGTGATGCCCGGAATCCTCGCCAAGAAGCTGGGGATGACCCAGATCTTCAACGACGACGGGTCGGTCGCGCGCGTCACCGTGCTCGAAGCCGGCCCCTGCCCGGTCACCGCCGTGCGCACGCTCGAGCGCGACAAGTACCAGGCGGTGCAACTCGCCTTCGGCGGCGCCCGTGAGAAGCACCTCACCAAAGCCGAGCTCGGCCATCTGAAGAAGGCCGACGCGCCGCCGCTGCGCCGCTTGGTGGAGTTTCGCGACGAGGGCGCGGAGTTGAAGCTCGGCGACAGCGTCACCGTGGACGCGTTCGAGGTGGGCGCCCACGTGAAGATCGCGGGCGTGTCCAAGGGCAAGGGCTTCCAGGGCACGGTGCGCCGCCACGGCTTCAAACGCGGCCCCAAGTCGCACGGCTCGCACAACGTCCGCGCCCCCGGCTCGATCGGCGCCTCCGCCACGCCGGCGCGTGTGATGAAAGGAATCCGCGGTCCCGGTCAGATGGGCAATCGCCGCGTCACCCAGCCCGGCCTCGAGGTCGTCGCGGTGGACGCCGCCAAGAACCTGCTGATGGTGCGTGGCTCGGTGCCCGGCCCGCGCGGCGGGGTGGTGGAGGTGCGCGGCGATGGCTGACCATGGTGGGACCATCGTGCAGAGTGTGATGGCCTCGGCGGGCCGCGTGATCGCCCGCGGGCGCGCCGGCATGGCCCCCGGGCGCGCTGGCATGGCCCCCGCGGGCGGCGGCATGGCCCCCGGGCGCGCCGGCATCGCCCCCGCGGGCGGCGTCGTGTCGCGGGAGGCGCCTCGCGATGCCTGAGGCCGCTCCCAAGGCCCCCGTGCTGGGCGCCGCCGCGGGCAAAACGGTCGGGCTCGACGGCGACGCCTTCGCCGCCGGCTTCCACATGCCGCTCGTGCACCAGAGCGTGCGCGCCGAGCAGGCCGCCCGGCGACGCGGCACCAGCGCCACCAAAACGCGCGGCCAGATGTCTGGCGGCACCTCAAAGCCGTGGCGTCAGAAGGGCACCGGCCGCGCCCGCGCCGGATCCACCCGCTCGCCGATCTGGACCGGCGGCGCCACCGTGTTCGGGCCCCAGCCCCGCTCCTACACCTTCAAGGTCAACCGCAAGGAGCAGCGCGCCGCGCTGCGCAGCGCGCTTTCGCTGCACGCTTCGCGCGGGTCGCTGGCGGTGGTGGATGTCGCTGTCTTCGACAAGCCCACCACCAGCCGTGCGCATGAGCTGCTTGAGGAGTGGAGCCAGCCGCGCCCCACGCTCGTCGCGCTCGCCCCGGAGGAGGCCGACGCCGCGCTTTCCTTCCGCAACCTCGCGCGGGTGGCGGTGCTTGCGCACGAGAACGTGGGCGTCGCCGACATCATCGGGGCGGCTTCCCTGGTGCTCTCACAGGCCGCGCTCGACGCGCTCACCGCGCGGGCGGGCGCTCCGTCGAAGAAGGCCGAGGGGTAATGGAGCCCTCCCAGGTCATCATCCGCCCGGTCGTGTCCGAGAAGAGCTATGCGCTCTCCGGGTTTGGCCGCTACACCTTCAGGGTGCACCCCGACGCGCACAAGACCCAGATCCGCCAGGCGGTGGAAGCGCTGTGGGATGTGCACGTCGTGGACGTGCGCACGCAGAGCGTCAAGTCAAAGCCCAAGCGCCGCGGCGGCGGACCGGCGGGGCGCACGCGCGCGTGGAAGAAGGCGATCGTGCAGGTGCGCGAGGGGGAGAGCATCGCGGTCTTCCAGGCACTCGAGGGGGTGTAAGTGGTCCGTCCTGCAAATCCCTTGGCGCTTGGATCGGCTGCAAACCTTCGCCTGCATTTGTCCTCGGTCGGGTCCGTAGTGGGCCTACTGTCCCCTTCCTGCGTCCTCGGCAGGCTCGGTTTTCGCTCGCCCAAGCACCAACGAATTCACAGGATGGACCACTAGCCATGCCGATCCGCAAACCAAAGCCCACCTCGCCCGGCCGGCGCTTCACCTCCTACCCCGACTATGCCGAGGTCACCAAGGACGAGCCGGAGAAGACACTCGTCGAAGGGCTCACCAAGAGCGGCGGGCGCAACGCGCACGGGCGCAAGACCGCGCGCCACCGCGGCGGGGGCGCCAAGCGGCTGTACCGGCGGATCGACTTCAAGCGCCGCAAGGATGGCGTCCCCGCGAAGGTGGCGGCGCTCGAGTATGACCCCAACCGCTCCGCCTACATCGCGCTGCTGCACTATCTCGACGGCGAGAAGCGCTACATCCTCGCGCCTCAGCGGCTCACCGTCGGCATGACCGTCAGCTCCGGCGACGATGCCGACATCGCCGTCGGCAACTGCCTGGCGCTGGCGCGCATGCCGGTCGGCACGGTGGTGCACAGCGTCGAGCTGCATCCCGGCCGCGGCGGCCAGCTCGCGCGCTCCGCCGGCGCCTCCGTGCAGCTGATGGCGAAGGACGGCGAGATGGCGACGCTGCGCCTGCCCTCCGGCGAGATGCGGCTCGTGCGCGCCGAGTGCCGCGCGACCGTCGGGGTGATTGGCAACTCCGACCACCAGAACGTGAAGGTCGGCAAGGCGGGGCGCAAGCGGCACATGGGCGTGCGCCCGCAGACGCGCGGCACCGCGATGAACCCCGTCGACCATCCGCACGGCGGCGGCGAGGGCTCCACCACCGCCGGGCGCCATCCGGTGACGCCGTGGGGCGTGCCCACGCTCGGGTATCGCACGCGCAAGAAGAACAAGCCCTCCGACCGCTACATCGTGCGCGGGCGCCGCCGCGGAAAGGGCAAGCAGCGATGAGCCCACGAGCCCGTATGGCGGCGCTGGATCTGCGTCCTCGGTCGCTCGCGTGCTCAGCACGCCACGCGGGGAGGGTGGGCTTTCAATTCCTTGACCAGCTTGCCCTGCGGGCCCGTGGGGGCGTTGTGCGTGGAAAGGATGGTTGCCGATGAGCCGCTCCAGCAAGAAGGGCCCGTGGGTGGAAGAGCGGCTTTTGAAGCGCATCGAAGCGCTCAACGCTGAGAACCGCAAACAGATGATCCGCACCTGGTCGCGCACCTCCACGATCTTCCCCGAGATGGTTGGTCACACGATCGCCGTGCACGACGGCAAGAAGCACGTCCCTGTGTTCATCTCTGAGTCGATGGTCGGCCACAAGCTCGGCGAGTTCGCGCCCACCCGCCACTTCCGCGGCCACGCAGGATCGGGGAAGGTCCGCTGAGATGAGCGCCGAGGACGAGAACGAGGACACCACGCCCGCGGAAGCTTCCGCCGAGGCGGCGGAGGAGGTCAAGGCGCAGGAGGGCGAGACCTCGAAGAAACCGGCGCGCGTGAGCAAAGCAGCGGCCGCCAAGGCCCAGGAGGCCGAGGCGGAGGCGCCCGCGGCTGCAGGTGAGGAGGGCGGCGAGGAGGGCGGCGCGAAAAAACCGGCCGCCAAAAAACGGACCACCAAAAAAGCGGCCGCCGACCAGCCCAAGGCCGAGGCTGAGAAGTCGGCCGCCGAGAAAAAGCCGGCCAAAGCCAGCAGGGCGCCCAAAGCGGAGGCTGAGAAGCCGGCGGCGCAGGCGCCCGCTAAGGAGGAGGCCCCGGCCAAGGAGGGGCCAGCCAAGGGGGCCTCGGCCAAGGGGGCGCCGACCAAAGGGGCGCCGACCAAGGAGCCGGCCGCGGATGCCAAGGAGCCGGCGACGGAGCCCAAACCGGCGGCCAAACGCCTACCGCCGGCTGCCCGTCGCCGCGCGGTGCGCGCCCGCGCCCGGTATGTGCGCACCAGCGCCCGCAAGGCGCGGATGGTGTGCGGTCACATCCGTGGAAAGTCCGTGCAGGAAGCACGCGCTATCCTCGCGTTCACCCCTCGCGACGTGGCCAGCGACTGGAGCAAGCTGCTGGAGTCGGCGGTGGCCAACGCGGAGAACAACCACGAGCTGCTCGAGGACGATCTGATCGTCCACGAGGCCTACGCCGACGAGGGACCCACGATCAAGCGCTTCCGGCCGCGCGCCATGGGCAGGGCGACGCCGATCCGCAAACGCACCAGCCACCTGACGATCACGCTCACGCCGCGGTCGTAGGCAGAGCGGAACACCGTACGGAAACCAACTAGCCAAGCCGCAAGCAGCCAACCAGCTACCACCCGCGCAGCAACCCCCACGCACACCGTCGCCACCACTACCACCACCTCACCACTACCCCACCACCGCGCAAGCTTCAGAGCACAAAGGATTGGATAGAGAAGATGGGACAAAAGGTTCACCCAGAGGCGATGCGCGTGGGCTACATCCACGACTGGAAGTCCAACTGGTTCAACGAGCGCCACTTCGCCGACTACCTCGCCGAGGACATCAAGGTGCGCCGGCACATCACCGACCGCCTCGCGCACGCGGGCCTGTCGGAGATCACGATCCGCAAGGACGCTGGCGAACTGGAGGTCAACATCCACACGGCCCGCCCGGGAATCGTGATCGGCAAGTCGGGCACCGAAGTGGACGCGCTGCGCCGCGACCTGCATCGCATGACGCACAAGCAGATCAAGGTCAACATCCTCGAGATCAAGCGTCCCGAGCTCGACGCCAAGCTGGTGGCGCAGTCGATCGCCGAGCAGCTGCAAAACCGGGTCGCCTTCCGCCGCGCGATGAAGCGCGCGCTCACGAGCGCGATGCGCTCCGGCGCCAAGGGCGTCAAGGTGCAGGTCGCCGGGCGTCTCGGCGGCGCCGAGATGGCGCGCACCGAGAGCTACTCCGACGGGCGCGTGCCGCTGCACACAATGCGCGCCGACATCGACTACGGCTTCTACGAGGCCGCCACTACGTTTGGGCGGATCGGCGTGAAGTGCTGGGTGAACAAGGGCGAGATCATGCCCGAGGGGTACACCGGCGCCGATCTCACCGACATGAGCGCTCCCGCCCCGCCGAGCTCCGACCGCGAGGGGCGCGGCGGCCGTGAGGGGCGCGAAGGTCGCGGCGGCGGTCGCGGTCGCGGGCCCGGCGGCGGGGATGGTCGCGGCGGCGGTC